>NZ_VWWH01000064.1:0-43185 GCF_011753045.1 Burkholderia sp. Ap-955 | reverse complement strand
CGACCTGCCGGCCGCGCTGCTCGGCCGGCGCGCCGACCTCGTCGCCGCACGCTGGCGGGTCGAGGCCGCCAGCCGCAACGTCGCGGCCGCCCGTGCGGATTTCCTGCCCAACGTCAGCCTCACCGCGCTGATCGGGCTCGCGACGCGTGGCGGCGCCTCGCTGTTCCAGGCCGCGTCGCGCACCTACAACGCCAGCCCGGCCGTGAGCCTGCCGATCTTCGACGGCGGCGAACGGCGCGGTGTGCTGCGCAGGCGCGACGCGCAATACGACCTCGCGGTCGCCGGCTACAACAAGACGCTGATCAGTGCGATCGGCGAGGTGGCCGACGACCTGCACCGGCTGCATTCGCTCGGCGTGCAGACCGACGCGCAGCAGCGTGCGTTCGACTCCGCCACCGATGCGTGGCGGCTCGCCGACGCGCGTTACCGGGCCGGTGTCGGCAGCTACCTCGACGCGCTCGTCGTGCGCCAGCAACTGCTGGTCGCGAGCCGCGAGGTCGCCGCGCTGCGCGCGCAGCGCGCGGACCAGTCGCTGCAACTCGTCGCCGCGCTCGGCGGCGGCTTCCGCGCCGAGCCGGACGACGCCGCGCTTGCCGCCACTCCTTCCCAACGTCCTTGACATCGAACCATGAGCAGCGACAACTCCTTGCAGACTCCCGCGCGACCGGCCACCGTCGATCCCGCCAGCGCCCGCCAGCAGCCGGCGGCCGACCACACCGCCGCGCCGCGCGCACCGGGCGGCCCAGGTGGTCCTGATGCCCGCACGCAACCGGCACCGGGCGGTGGTGCACCCGCAACGCCGCCGGCACCACCTGCACGGCGCAAGCGTCTGGTGCGCGCGCTCGTCGCCGTGTTCGTACTCGGCATCATCGGCTGGGGCATCTGGTACGTGATCGTCGGACGCTGGTACGAATCCACCGACAACGCGTACGCGCAAGGCAACGTCGTCGAGCTGACGCCGCAGGTGACGGGCACCGTCGTATCGATCGACGCGGACGACGGCAACTTCGTGCACGCCGGCACGCCGCTCGTCCGCCTCGACCCGAGCGACGCGCAGATCGCACTCGCGACCGCGCAGGCCGATCTCGCGGCAACGGTGCGCAAGGTGCGCGGCCTGTACAGCAACGAGCGCGGGCTCGCGAACAGCATCGATGGCGCACGCGCCGAACTCGATACGCGACGCACCGCGCTCGACAAGGCGAAAGCCGACTACAGCCGCCGCGAGGATCTCGGCCGCTCCGGCGCGATTTCACGCGAGGAGCTCGCGCATGCACGCGACACGCTGACGTCCGCGCAAAGCGCATACGCGGCCGCGCAAAGCGCGCTCGCGACGCTGAGCGAGCAGCACCAGACGAGCAAGGCGCTGATCGACGACACCGCGGTCGCGTCGCACCCGGACGTGCAGGCCGCGGCCGAACGGCTGCGAGCCGCCTACCTCGCGCATGCCCGCACCGACATCGTCACGCCCGTCACCGGCTATGTCGCGAAGCGGACGGTGCAGGTCGGGCAGCGCGTGTCGCCCGGCGTGCCGCTGCTCGCGGTCGTGCCGCTGCGCGAGCTGTGGGTCGACGCGAACTTCACCGAGAAGCAGCTCGAGCACATGCGCATCGGGCAGCCGGTCGAACTGACCGCCGACCTGTACGGCGACGCGGTGCGCTATACCGGCCGCGTGCAGAGCCTCGGCGTCGGCACCGGCAGCGCGTTCTCGCTGCTGCCCGCGCAGAACGCGACCGGCAACTGGATCAAGATCGTGCAGCGGCTGCCGGTCCGCATCGAACTGACCGACCCGGCGCAGCTCGACGCGCATCCGCTGCGCATCGGCCTGTCGATGCACGCACGCGTCGACCAGCACGACCGCAGCGGGGCGATGCTGTCGCATCGCGAGCAGCGCGCGCCGGTATTCCGGACCGACGTGTACCGCGACGAGCTCGCGCGTGCCGACAGCCTGATCGCCGACGTCATCCATGCGAACCAGCCGGCGGCGGTGCGCGCGGAGGCCGTGCGATGAGCGGCCCGATGGCGGCCGCCGACAGCGGCTTTCGTCCGTCGAGCGTCGGTCTGACGACCTTCGGCCTCGCGCTCGCGGTCTTCATGCAGGTGCTCGACGGCACCGTCGCGAACGTGTCGCTGCCGACGATCGCCGGCAACTTCGGCGTGAGCACGACGCAAAGCGCGTGGGTCGTCACGACGTTCTCGGTCAGCAACGCGATCGCGCTGCCGCTGACCGGGTTTCTCGTCAAGCGCGTCGGGCAGGTGCGGCTGTTCGTGTGGGCGACGCTCGCGTTCACGTTCGCGTCGCTCCTGTGCGGCTTCGCGCAGAACCTGCCGCAGCTCATCGCGTTCCGCGCGCTGCAGGGCCTGGTGGCCGGGCCGATGATCCCGACCACGCAGGCGCTGATGCTGTCGATCTACCCGCCGCAGCGGCGCGGCTTCGCGTTGTCGATGATCGCGATGGTCACCGTCGTCGCGCCGATCGCGGGGCCCGTGTTCGGCGGCTGGGTCACCGAGCATTACTCGTGGCGCTGGGCGTTCCTGATCAACCTGCCGATCGGCGTGTTCGCCGCGATGTGCGTGTTCGCGCAGATGCGTGCGCGCGTCGAGACGACGGTCGCCGCGCGTGTCGACTATGTCGGCCTCGCCGCGCTGATCGTCGGCGTCGGCGCGCTGCAGATCGTGCTCGACAAGGGCAACGAAGCCGACTGGTTCAACTCGACGTTCATCGTCGTGATGTCGGTGGTCGCGGCATTCGGCATCGCACTGTTCGTGATCTGGGAGCTCAACGAGCCGAATCCGATCGTGAACCTGCGGCTCTTCGCGCATCGCAACTTCGCGGCCGGCACGCTGACGCTCGTGCTCGCCTATTCGGCGTTCTTCGCGGTCAACGTGATCGTGCCGCAGTGGCTGCAGCGCACGCTCGGCTACACGGCGTTCTGGGCCGGGCTCGCCGTCGCGCCGATGGGCGTGATCCCGGTGCTGATGACGCCGTTCATGGGCAAGTACGCGCCGCGCTTCAACATGCGCGTGCTCGTGTGCTGCGCATTCGCGATCCTCGGCACGTCGTCGTTCCTGCGTGCGGGTTTCGTGCCCGACATCGACTTCACGCACATCGCGCTGATCCAGCTGCTGCAGGGCCTCGGCCTCGCGCTGTTCATCATGCCGATCAACAGCATCCTGCTGTCCGACCTGAAGCCGGACGAAATCGCCGCGGGCTCCGGCCTGTCGACGTTCCTGCGCACGCTCGGCGCGAGTTTCGCAGTGTCGATCACGTCGTTCCTGTGGGACCGGCGCGCCATTCTGCACCACGCACAGCTCAGCGAGCACGTGAGCGCGTTCGATCCGGCCGTGCGTGCCGAAGTCGCCCGGCTCGGCGGTGGCGATCCGCAACGCGCGGCCACGCTGCTGAGCAACCTGGTCGATGCGCAGGCGTACCAGATCTCTTTCAACGACGTTTCGTTCGCGCTCGGCTGCGTGTATCTCGCCGTGATCGCGGTGGTCTGGCTCGCCCGTCCGCCGTTCGGCCCTGGCGCGGCCGCGAAACGATGAAGCGGGCGCTGCGCGGCCCGTTCCGACCCATGCTGTTCAATTCGATGGAGGTTGTCCCGATGCCTACCCACCACGCCGGCGCCATGCCGCCCGACCTGGCGACGCTCGCCGTATTCGACGTGACGGAATTTCCGTTCGTCGTCGTGCGCAACGATGCGATCGCATCCACCGGCTACGCGCAGCGCTGGCTCGACGACATGCACGTGCTGATGCGGCACGGCGAGCCGTTTGTCATGATCTTTCCGCCGGCCCGCCCGGACGAAGCGCACGACGACCGCAAGGAACGCGGCATGTGGCTCAAGCAGAACCGCGCCGCGCTCGCCGCGGTCTGCCGTGCGCTCATCACGATCGAACCGGACCCGGCCGAACGTGAAGCGGCCCGCGCGAACGCGTCCGGTATCGAAAAGGCGTTCGGCATGCCGTTCGACGTGGTGGCTTCGCTCGACGATGCGAAGCAGGCAGGCCGGCAACGTCTGGCTGAGGCGGTCTAGCGCGGCCCGTTCGCGCGCAACGTCTCGAACCGTTTGCGCAAGTCCGCCTGAATGCAGATTCCAACTAAACGAACGGGGTGGCTTGTATGTATGGACTGGATTGTCTGAAATGGTTGGTACCCGGCGACACGGACGCGTCATGGCAGAGAATGACCGACGCAGCCGCCGGAATGGGGTTCGACAAGGTCGTGCTGATCGTGTTGCCGTTTGCCGGCGCGTCGTTCGATCTCGCGCGCAAATGGAGCAGCGGCGTGCCCGGCTGGACGGCGCTGTACCGGCAGCGCCAGTTCGACCGCGTCGACCCGATGCTGCGGCACTGCTTCCGTTCGGCACTGCCGCTCGTCTGGGACGACGCACTGTTCGCGCTGCCGGAGCAGCGTCCGTGTTACGAAGCGGCCGCCGCGTACGGCATGCGCAGCGGCGTCGTGCTGCCGGTGCGCGGCGCGAAGGGGGAGGTCGGCATGCTGTTGTGCGCGAGCACGGACGAGCTCGCTGCCACGCGCGAGCACTGCGACCGCCATCTCGCGGTGCTGACGCTGCTGCGCGACGTCGCGTGCGAAGCGATCGCCGGCACGCGCTGCCATGCGCCGCCGGACAGCGTGCCGCGGCTCAGCCGTCGGGAAGTCGAATGCCTGCGCTGGCACGCGGCCGGCAAGACGTCATGGGAAATCGGCCACATCCTGAACGTGACCGAGTCGTGCATCAATTTCCACTTCATGAACATCCGCCGCAAGTTCAACGTGTCACGTCGGCATGAAGCCGTGCTGCGTGCGGTCGAGTGGGGCTTGATCAGCATTTCCGACGTGACGGTGCCGACCTGATGCCGGTGCGTCGCCGAGCCAGCGGTCCAGAAACGCGCTGAGCCATGCGGCCGTCGCGCGGTCGTGCCGCCGGCCTTCCCGTGCCTGCGTCGCGAGATCCTGCGCACCGGGCGCCGACAGCTTGTGCGCGGCGGCCGTGCTCCAGCGCCGCATCATCGGATAGCTCACTTCCGGATGGAATTGGACGCCATACGCGCGCGGCCCGTAGCGCACGGCCTGGTTCTCGAAGTGCTCGCCGGTCGCGAGGATCTCGAGCCCGGCAACGCGCTCGAAGCCCTCGCGATGCCACTGGTAGACGTGCGACGGCCACGACCCGAGCCGCCGGCCGGCGGGCGTCGCGGCGATCGGCCAATAGCCGATTTCCGCGCGCCCGTCGCGATGCGCGGTGACGCGGCCGCCCAGATGACGGATCATCATCTGCGCACCGAGGCAGACACCGAGGAAGGGCGCAGACTCGCGCAGCGGCACGCCGATCCAGTCGATTTCGTCCTGAATCCAGCGATCGCCGTCGTTGGCGCTCATCGGGCCGCCGAACACCACGGCCCCCGCGTGGTCGGTCAACGTTGCCGGCAGCGGATCGCCGAGCGGCGGGCGGCGAATGTCGAGCGGATGGCCGCGCGCGGCCAGCAGCCGGCCGATCCGGCCAGGGCTCGACTGTTCGCGATGCAGGACGATCAGGATCGGACGAAGGGCGGAGTGCGTCATGTCGTGTCGGGAGGGTCGTGAGTTCGGGAGGTCGTGACGGTCGTCATGCAGGACGTCAGCCCGGCTGGCCGCGCAGCGCGTCGAACGACACCATCACCTGTTCGCGATAGGCGGGCCGTCGGCACAGCCGGGCATACCAGGCCTCGACGTGCGGCAATGGCGGCCGCTCGACGTCGAGCGCGAAATAACGGAACAGCGTCGCGCCGGCCGGAATGTCGGCCAGGCCCGGCGTCGCCCCGCCCAGGAAGGGCTGGGTCGACAACAACCGGTCGAGCAGCTGGAAATGCGTCGCGCTGCGCGCGGCCTTGTCGCGCACGAGCGCGTCGTCGCGCCGCTCCGGCGGCGTTCGCACGAGCGCCCAGAACAGCCCGGTCATCACGTCGGGTTCGAGCGCGGTCTGCGACCAGTCCATCCAGCGCTCCGCGCGCGAACGGGCGAACGCGTCGCGGCACCAGAACGGATTGTTCGGCACGCGCGCGGCGAGATAGCGCAGGATCGTGTGCGACTCCCACACGACGTCGCCGTCCCAGTCGATCACCGGAATCCGGCAGGTCGGGTTCAGCGCAGCGAACGCGGGCGTCTGCAGCGAACCGTGTTCGCCACCGGCCGCGATGTGCCGGTACGGCACGCCCAGCTCGCCGATCAGCCACAACACCTTCTGCACGTTGAACGACGTGCGGCGGCCCCAGACGGTCAGCATCGCGCGGGATCCTCGCAAGCGGTGGCCTGCTGCGCGCACGCCGCGTAGCGATCGAGACCGGCCGCGAGATCGGCGATCAGGTCGTCCGGGTCCTCGAGGCCGATATGCAGGCGCACGCCGCGGCTGTCGGCCGGCCAGCGTGCCGCGAGGCCGTGCGCGTCCAGCTCGAACGGCAACGCGAGGCTCTCGTAGCCGCCCCACGAATAGCCGAGCCCGAACAGCGCGAGGTGGTCGAGAAACGCTTCGACCGCGCGCGGCGGCGCCGGCTGCAGCACGATCGAGAACAGCCCCGACGCGCCACGAAAATCGCGGCGCCACAGCGCATGTCCGTCGTCGCCGGGCAGGGCCGGATACAGCACACGCTGCACTTCGGGGCGCGCTGCGAGCCAGGTCGCGACCGCGAGCGCATTGCGCTGGTGCTGCCGCAACCGCACGCCGAGCGTGCGCAACCCGCGCAGCGCGAGATAGACGTCGTCGGGGCCGGCGCACAGCCCGAGATCGCCATGCAGTTGCTTCAACGCGGGCCAGGCGCGCTCGCTGGCCGACACGGTGCCGAGCATCGCGTCGGAATGCCCGACCAGATACTTGGTGCCGGCCTGGATCGACAGGTCGATGCCGAAAGCATGCGGCTGGAAGAAGAGCGGCGTGGCCCAGCTGTTGTCCGCGATGACCAGCGCGCCGTGCGCCTGCGCGAGGCGGACGAGTGCCGGGATATCGTGCATGTCGAACGTGTAGGAGCCCGGCACTTCGATGTACAACGCACGCGTGTTCGCACGGAATGCGGCCGCGACGGGCGTACTGCCGTCGTACCAGGTCGTCTCGACGCCGAGGCGCGCGAGCACGCTTTCGCATGCATGGCGCACCGGGCCGTAAACCGATGCGGTCATCAGCAGGTGATCGCCGGGCTTCAGGCAGGACAGCAGCGCGAGCGTGCACGCGGACAAACCCGACGGGCACAGCACCGCGCCGGCGCCGCCTTCGAGGCGCGTCACCGCGCGCTCGAGCGCGTCGGTCGTCGGCGTGCCGCGGCGGCCGTAGATATACGGCTGCGTGCGGTTCAGCAGATCGGACACCGTCGGGCTGAGCACGGTCGACGCGTGATAGACGGGCGGATTGACGAAGCCGTGCCAGGCCGCGCTGTCGCGGCCCGCGTGCATGAGCCGCGTGTCTTCGTGCAATCCGTCGTTCAATCGATCATGCAGGGTGCCGCCCGATTGCGACGGATGTGCGGCGGACTTCAAGGCCATAGCGCGCACCGTTCCCAGCGCTGACCGGCGCGACGATACGCCTGCCGCGCGAAGCGACGCGCGCTGTCGGCACGCCAGAATTCGGCTTCGTCCGGCGCGAGCGTGTACAGGTGCCAGTCGTCCGACACGAGGGCAGGGTCGGCGGCCAGCCGCGCGAGCTGCGCGTCGATCGCGCGCGTCAGGTCTGCGGGATCGTCGAGCCGCTCGCTTTGCCGGCCTGCCAGGATGCTCGCGCGTGAGCGCTCGGGGCGGCCCGCGAAATCCGCGTGGCCTTCGGCGGCCGGCAGGCGCTCGACCGGGCCGCTCAGGCGGACCTGGCTCGCGATCGCCGGCCAATAGAACGTCAGCGCGGCGAACGGCCGGTTTTCGATCTGGCGCCCCTTGGGGCTGCGCGTGCTCGCCGCGAAATGCCAACCGCGCGCGTCGACGTTCAGCAGTACGACGGAGCGCGCGTCGGGCCGCCCGTCCGGGCGAACCGTCGACAGCGTCATCACCTGCGGTTCGACGGCGCCTGCGGCAACGGCTTCGTCGAGCCAGCGTTCGAATTGCGCTTGCGGCGTGTCGGGCCAGTCCTCGGCCGGAACGTGCGGCGCCGCATGTGCGAGGGTTTTCAGCGCCTTCAGGCGCGTGGCGATCGTATCCATGGCGAGCCTCAGGCGATGCCGAATTGCGTCGCGCGGGCAATCAGCCGATGCGCGGCGAGATAGTCGGGGACTTCCGCGAGGAAACCGTCAACGACGGCCGCGGCCACGCGGCGGCCGCCGGATTCGCGTCGTGCGGTGTCGAACGCGTCGATCACGCGGCGGGCGAGGGCGACTTCATCGGCCGTCGGCGTCAGCACGCGATTCACGACCGGCACGAACTGCCCGTTGACGATCGCCTTGGCCTGGTATCCCAGGCCGCGCGACACGCGCATGTCGAGTTCCGCGCCTTCGTTGTCGGCATAGCTGTACGGACAGTCGATCGCGGTGACGCCGACCGCCGCGCACTCCACCCGAAAGCGCGAGCGCACGTAGTCGAGCTCGCGGCCCGCGCGGGTGCGCTCGGCCGCCATGTCGGCCACCATGTCCTCGGTCGCGACCAGCACGGCCGACACGCGCGGGCTCGAACGCGCGATCGCCATCGTGTTCACGAGGCCCAGCGTCGTCTCGATGTTCGGCACCAGTTCGGTCGAGCCGGGCGCGATATCGTATTCGCGCTCGAACCGCGTGACCGCTTCGTCGAGCGCGACGACCTGCTCGGGCGTGGCGACGTACGACATCATCACGATGTCCGGCCGACCGCGCATCGCGGCGCGCAGGTCGTCGATACCGCCCGCATCGAGCGGGTTCACGCGCACGGACGCAAGGATGCCGGCCTCGCGCCAGCCCGCGAGCACGCGTTCGCTGAGTTCGCGCGCGGCCGGACGACGGTCCGGCGGCGTAAAGGTTTCGAGTTCCTGGATCAATACGTCAGCGCCGCTCGCGGCGCCGTCGACGAGCGCATCGTGATCGGCGCCGGCGAGGAACAGCCAGGAGCGGCGCAGGCGGGAAGGGCGTCGGTGGGTCGTTGTCATGCGTGGATTCCTGTAGGGCGTGTGGTACGCGTATCGACGGCGCGGGCGTTCAGCCGGCACGCATCATCTGGTTGAAGATGTTCTTGCGATGCATTTCCTCGGTGCCGCCGACGCTCATGAAACCCAGCGCGTCCGACGCGAATGCGGCCACCGGCCCGGCCTGGTAGCCGAGGCTGCCGTACAGCCGCACGAGGCCGAGCGCGCCGTCGACGAGGTCCTGCGCGCCGACCAGCTTCGCGATCGAGCAGGTCATCAGCGCCTGCGGGTGATCCGTCAGCAACTGCGCGAGCGCGCCGCGCGCGAGCCACGTGCCGCGCTCGATGCCGATCTGCAGGTCGACCAGACGGCGCTGCACGTACTGGTGTGCGTCGATCGTGCTGTCGAAGCTGCGCCGGTCGCGGCAATAGTGGATCGCGTCGCGCAGATACGGTGCCGTCACCTGCGCGGCGACGAGCCCGTAGTAGAGGCGGCCGAGCGAGATGATGTCGATCAGGTTGCCGAGCCCCGCGCCCGGTTCGCCCAGCAGCTGGCCGCGCGTAATCGGACAGTCGTCGAAGTGCAGTGCACCGGTGGGCAGGTCGTCGAGGCCGAGCTTGCGGTCGGGTTCGGCGACCGTCATGCCCGGCTGGTCGCGATCGACGATCACGAGCGCGGTGTTGCGTCGGCCGAGCGTCTCGATGCGCGTGACGACGAGGATGAAGCGCGCGAGCGGCGCGTGCGCGATGTTGAATTTGCTGCCGGTCAGCCGGTAGCCGTCGCCGTGCTCGACCAGCTTCGTCGCGATGCTGCGCACGTCGGTGCCGGTACCCGGTTCGGCGATCGCCGTCGCGCTCAGTTCGCCACGCAGGATCGCGCCGAAATAGCGGTCCTGCTGGGTCGCCGTGCCGTATCGCTCGAGTGCGCGCACCATGCCGGCCTGCGCGATCACCGACAGCAGCAGCGCCGGGCGGCGAATCGACGATGCGAGCCCCTCGAGCGCCGCGGAAAAGTGCCACCAGCCGTGACCGTCGCCGCCGTACGTTTCCGGCACGATCATGTCCCACAGTCCTTCCTGGCCAAGCCGGGTCCAGCCGGCCTGGTCAAATCCCGCCGGCGTGCGAGCGTCGCGCTCCGCGGCGGCGATCTCCGTGCCGATGTCGCGAAAGCGCGCGAGCGTCGCATGCTGTTCCTGCGTCCAGTCAAAGGGCATCTGTCGTGTCTCCGGTCGAAGCGGCGCGGCCTTGGACGGCGCGCCAGCGATGCCGACAAGGTTAAGGGGGCAGGGACAGTGCAGGTACTGGCAATAGTGGTAGTTGCAGGGTGAATGAGTGACGTCAGCCGCCTGACCGGACGCCGCCTATAATCGCTATCAGCTTCTCCAAGAAATCGCGGTTACCAAGGTGGGGGGTGTCCAAATGGGACAGTGCCGTCGCATCTGTTCGCGCTTCGTCCTCGCAAGCTCGATCGCTGGTCTGACAATACTGGCGTGCCCGGGACACGCGCGCGCCGAGGAGGATCCTTCGAGTTCGCCGAGCGGACTCAAACCATCGGGGAGAACGCTCAACGTGTATGCGGTGTATGGCGACGGACGCGCGACCGAGGGTGGCGACATGCATTGGCGTGCGTACGAAGTCGGCTTCGGTGACGTCTTGAACGATTACCTGTCGGTCTACCTCGCGTACATGAACGAGGGGCATCCACTGGATCACCACCGTGACGGCTTTGCCGCCCTGGGTTCGTTTCGTTGGCCGGTCGGCAGTCGTCTGGCGCTCGAATTTTCGGCGGGCCCGTATTTCAGCATGGACACGACACATGTCGACGACCAGCCACGCAATGACAAGCGCTGGGGCGTGCGCGCGTCGGCAGCGGTGCGGTATTACGTCGTTCCCAATCGCTTCTTCCTCAAGCTGCAGTACAACCACGTTCAGATGATCGGCGGATTCAATTCCGACGCGGTGCTCTTCGGTATCGGCTCGGATTTCGGCGGCAATCCTGGCCCGGCGTTTTCGGACGGCAAGACGCAGGTCGGCGTTTGGGCCGGAACATCGCAGACGAACCGTCCTCAAGTGCCGATCGAAAAGGGATACATGGTCGAAGTCAAGCGGCCGCTCGGCAATGCGTGGGCCTATTCGGCGAGCTTCGTCTATGAAGGCAACAATGGCGTTGCCGGCCGACGAGGCGTGGCCGCGCAATTCTGGTACGTCGCGCCGATCAAGAGCAAATGGACGCTTTCGGCAGGCGTCGGTCCGTATCTCTCACGGGATCGGAACGAGGTCTCGGGCAGGACGCGACTCAATGCGTTGCTCAGCGCGCAAGTGGCCTATCAGATCACGAACGATTGGGAGGCGAGCTTGCGCTTCAATCGTGTCGCAACCCGCAACGACAAGGACCAGGACATGTTCATGGTCGGCGTGGCGCACAATTTCTAGTGAATGACCTTGAATCGGTTCGGCTCGCGCATCGTCAGTGTCACCAATCCGGCTGGCTGCATGGTCGGCTCCGCGTTTGCTCAACCAGCCGTCCAGCACACCAGCAGAGAGAGTGACGAACTAAACTCAGTTAATTCCACATTGCGAAAAGCGACGCAGGACGTGGCTTTCGCGAATAAGCGCCGGATTGTCGCGCAAAAACTTCCAGAATTTACCTCCCGATTTGGGTACTAAATTCTGGAAGTTTCTGCGACGGGAACTAACGCTCGCACTGCCATTTCGTCTTTGATCTGGCGGCCACCCAGTACAGCACGAGTTCGCTCTGCCCAGATCTCGCGAGCGATATGAATCGTCCTGCACCGAACTGATCGATTGGTGGGGAAAGGCCTTGGGCAGACCGGTCAATTCGACCAGATCGCCGTTGCCGAGCAGGGTCGCGCCGGATCCGAATGCGCGCAGCAGTTCCAGGCCGCGTTCCAGGGAGCGGTTCGACACGGTCGAAGTCGAGCCGCGTTCGGTTGCGTCGGACGAACGCGAGGGGCGGGGTTCACGCATGGTTGCAGTCGCTCGGGATGATGGGAAATGGGAGGGTGTCGAGTGCTTTGCCTGGACGGCCGCGCCATCGTATTCGGCCGGCTATTCGTCGGAGTCTGTCGCGAGCCACACGACCTGATCGCTCCAGGTCTGGTCGCGTGTAAAGCGGAACAGTTTGTCCTTGAGCAGGCGGATCCACGCATCGACTAGACGAGACGGACGATTTTCGCGCAACGTGCTGATCGATACGGTCGAGCGGATGGCCGGCCGTTCAATCGCGATCGCCTTCAGCTCGCCCCGCGCCAGTTCCTCCTGGATCGCGACGTAGGTGAGCAGCGAATAGCCGACGCCTGCACGAACGAGCTGCTTGGTCAGCGCGACACTGTCGATCTCGAATTCGACGCGCAACCGGACGCCGTGCTGGACGGCGGCCTGATCGATCAGCCGCCGATTGCTGTGCGGCAGGCCGGGCAGGATCAACGGCATGTTCGCGAGGTCGCGGATCTGCAATGCCTTTCGCGCGGGCGCCGCATCGGGCGGTGCGACGACGATCAGCGGCTCGCTGAAGAGCGGGACGATGTCGAACGCATCGAGCGGCGGCTGGTTGTAGACCACCGCAAGATCGACGCGACGGTCGAGCACCCATTCCTGCAGCGAGTTGCTGAGCCCCTCGCGAACATGGAGCGATACGCCGGGCCAGTGCGCGTGAAAGTCGCGAACGAGGTCGGTGCCGATCAGCCGGCCGATCGTCGGCGGCAGCCCGACGGCAAGATAGCCACGCTCGGCATCGACGCTGGCGCGTACCTGGTCTGCCGTTTCGCTGACCAACCGCGTAATCATCTCGGCATGCTCGAGGAGCCGAGAACCCGCGGCCGTCAAGCGAACGCCGCGTCCGTAGCGGGTGAACAGCGTCACGCCGATTTCTTCCTCGAGCTTGGCGATCTGCCGGCTCAGCGCCGGTTGCGCGATATACAGCTCCGCGGCCGCGCGGCTGAAACTGCCGGCGCGGGCGACGTGGATGAAGCTGCGCAGTTCTCGAATATCCATGTCGGTTTTGAGCTATGCCTTCGTGGCATAGAAATACATGTTCATAAGGTCTTTGTCAAAGAAGTCGGCCGATTCTATGCTGCGAACAGATAGCAAATCGACCCATAACGATTCCGGAGACACCATGCATCGTCATCCTCACGCCCATTCCATTCCTCGTTCGCGGCTGCGCCGCATCGCTTCGCCGAGCCGTCGCTGAGCGGATTCCTCGATCCGCCGAAGAATCATCGAAAACGACATAGGAAGGAATGCTGATGAAAAGCTTGAAGAAACTGCACGTCCAGGTGTTGATCGGGCTCGCGTGCGCGATCGTGCTGGGCTTGCTGGCGCCAAAGACCGCGATCGCGATGAAGCCGTTCGGGCAGGGGTTCATCGCGCTGTTGAAGATGATGCTTGCTCCGATCATCTTCTGCACGCTGGTCCAGGGCATGGCACATGTCAAGGATCTCAGGATGCTGGGCCGAATGGGCGTGAAATCGCTCGTCTATTTCGAAGTGGTCAGCACGATCGCGATGGTGCTCGGCTTCGTGATGGTCAACGTGTTTCCGCCGGGCGCTGGCCTCCATGCCGCCAATATTGCCGAGAGCGCCGAAGCGCTGAAGACGACGTCGAACGCCGGCGAGATTTCCGCAGTCTCCTATTTGCTCAGCCTCATTCCGCATACGCTGGTCGATGCGTTCGCGAAAGGCGACATCGTGCAGGTCCTGATCATTTCGATCCTGGCCGGGCTCGCGTTGAACGTATCGGTCGGCGCCGATTCGGTTGTGCTGCGCGGTATCGACGAGGCGCAGAAGGTGCTGTTCAGGATGCTCGCGTTCATCATGCGTCTCGCGCCGCTCGGCGCGTTCGGCGCGATGGCGGCCGCGGTCGGAAGCTACGGCGGCGTTACGCTGCTGTATCTGTTCAAGGTCATCGTCCTCTACTACGCGACGTCCGCGATCTTCGTGTTCGGCGTGCTCAGCGCGATCAGTTGGTCGATCGGCTTGCCGTTCACCGGGATCATGCGCCTGATTCGCGACGAGCTTTTGCTGACGCTCGGTACCGCTTCGAGCGAGGTCGTGTTTCCGCGCCTCGTCGAGAAGATGAAGCGCGCCGGCTGCGACGAAGTCGTGGTCGGGTTCGTGCTGCCGGCCGGCTATAGCTTCAATCTCGACGGTACCGCCATCTACATGGCGATCGCGATCGGCTTCATCGCCCAGGCGACCGATACGCCGTTCTCGCTCTGGCAGCAGCTCGGCCTGCTCGCGATTCTGAGCCTGACGTCCAAGGGCGGCACGACCGTCGCCGGCGGTGCGTTCGTCAAGCTCGCGGCCACGCTGCAGTCGGTGCGCTCGCTGCCGCTCGCCGGGCTCGGCCTGCTGTTCGGCATCGACCGGATCATGGCAACCGCGACCGCACTCGTGAACGTGGTCGGCAACACGATGGCGGTATTCGCGATCGCCCGCTGGGAAGGCCTGTTCGATGCGGCGGCGTTCAACCGCGAAACCGGCCGCACGGCGCGACGTTCGATGCTGCGCTCGCGCACCGCGCCTGCAGAGGCACGGACCGAACAGTCCGGCACGCCCGCGGAAGCCAACTGAATTCTGTTGAGGTGACTTCATTCATGGAACGTATCTCCACGCTCGTCCCCGAGCACATGTCCGACGAGCAGCACCGGGTGTACGACGCAATCGCCAGCGGCCCCCGCAAAGGCGTACGAGGCCCGCTGGCCGTCTGGCTGCATCGCCCGAAGCTCGCCGGGTGCGCGCAGGCGCTCGGCCAGTACTGCCGCTATGACAGCAGCGTGCCGCCCCGGCTTTCCGAGCTGGTCATCCTGTCGATGGGGCGCCATTGGCTCGCCGAGTACGAATGGGCCGCGCACAAGCCGTTCGCACTGGAAGCAGGGCTCTCGATCGACGTGATCGATGCGATTCGCGACGGCGTAGAGCCGCCGTTCGCCCGGCACGACGAGAAACTCGTCCACGCGTTCGTCACGCAGCTGCATGAACGGCACGAGATCGACGACGCGTTGTACGCGGCGCTCGTCGACATGCTCGGCGAAGGCGCGGTCGTCGATCTCGTCGGCATCGCCGGCTACTACACGCTGATCTCGATGACGATCAAGGTCTTCAATGTGCCGCCGCCGGCGGGCGTGGCACCCGAACTTCCCGCAACACACGGTTGAATACACACACATCATGAACGACACATCCACCAATGAAGCGGGCGCAGGCCGCCTGCAAGGCAAGGTAGCGATCGTCACCGGCGCGGGCTGCGTCGGACCTGGCTGGGGTAACGGTCGTGCGGTGGCCGCGCTGTTCGCCGCCGCAGGCGCGAAGATCTTCGCCGTTGACATCAACATGGACGCGATGGCCGAAACGGTCCGTCGCGTCACCGAGATTGGCGGAGACATCACCGCGCATACGTGCGATGTCACGAACAGTACCGCCGTCGCGGCCATGGTCAAGGCATGCCGCGAAACCTACGGGCGAGTGGATATCCTCGTCAACAACGTCGGCGGTTCGTCCGCGGGCGGTCCGGTCTCGCTGTCCGAGGAAGCGTGGGACAAGCAGGTCGCATTCAACCTGAAGAGCGTCTACCTGACCTGCAAGCACGTGCTGCCGGTCATGGAGCAGCAGGGCGCCGGCGCGATCGTCAACACCGCGTCGACATCCGGTATCCGCTGGACCGGCTCTGCACAGGTTGCCTACGCCGCGTGCAAGGCCGGCGTGATCCAGCTGTCGAAGGTGGTGGCCGTCGAGTACGCGAAGAAGGGCATTCGCGTCAATACGGTCGTGCCGGGACAGCTGCATACGCCGATGGTCGAGGTGCGCCTGGCCGGGCAACGCTCCGGCGGCGATGTCGACAAGCTGCTCGAAAGCCGGCTCGCGCGCATTCCGCTCGGCTTCATGGGCGACGGTCGCGACACGGCGAACGCTGCGCTGTTCCTGGCCTCCGACGAAGCTCGCTTCATCACGGGTACGGAAATCGTCGTCGATGGCGGCATGACGGCACGGTGCGACTGATGATGCACGTTCAGCAGGTCCGCCCGGAAGGCCGCGTATGGGATTGCCACACGCACGTCTACGGGCCGTGGGACCAGTTTCCGGTGCCGGCCGACGCCGCCTACCTGCCAGAGGCGGCACCGATGTCGCGCTTGCTCGCGCTGCACGAACGGCTCGGCGTCACGCACGGCGTGATCGTCCAGGCCGCATGTTATCGGCACGATCACGCCGCATTGCTTGCCGCGATCGCTGCGACCGGCGGTGCCTATCGCGGTGTCGCGCTTGTCGACGACACGATGGATGACGGGGCGCTGCGCGCGCTTCACGAAGGCGGCGTACGTGGCATCCGGTTCAACTTCATGGGGCATCTTCCCGGCGAGCGCGATACGGACAAGCTGCTGCGCACCGCGGAGCGCGTCGCGGCGCTCGGCTGGCACGTGCTGTTGCACGGCCGGCTCGCCGAATTGCTGCGGGTGCTCGACACATGGTCCGGGGTCGACATTCCGATGGTGATCGACCATATGGCGCGCCCGTCGTTGCAAGCGCCCTGGGCCGACGATGAACGCGACGCGTTGATCGCGCACCTCGGCAACCCTTACCGCTGGATCAAGCTGTCCGGCGTGGATCGGTTCGCGGGCGGCGACGCGCGCGCGTGGCCGGATGCGCGACCGCTTGCTCGCCGGCTGCTCGATGCCGCGCCCGACCGGTCGATCTGGGGATCGGACTGGCCGCATCCGAACATCGAAGGTGCGGCCCCGGACGACTTCGCACTGTTGAGGTTCGTTCGCGACCTGTGCGACGACGACGCGCTTGCAGAGTCAGTGCTGACCGGCAACCCGCTGCGGCTCTACGGCTAAGCCGAAGCTGTCGGCGAATCGCCGTCAGGCGGAAAAACAGAAAACACATTCGACTTGCAGTGAACCTCAAGGAGGAGACATGAAGAAAAAATCGAACTGGCGGCCTTGCGTGACCGCCGCGGCATGGGTAGCGCTGTGCGCGGCGTCGTCGGGCGTGCATGCCGACGACATTCACGTACTGGCGACCGGTGCGTTGCATGGCGCGTTCGCGCAACTGGTGCCGATGTTCGAAAAATCGTCGGGACATCGTCTCGAGATTGCCTGGGGGCCGTCGTACGGCACATCGGCCGAGGCGTTGCCGATGCGACTGCGCAACGGCGAGAAGGTCGACATCTGCTTCATGATCAAACCGGCGCTTCAGCAGGAAGTCGACGCCGGCCGATTCGACCGGGCCACACTGTCGGACATTGCCGCCAGCGGAATCGGCGTCGCGGTACGCAAGGGTATCGCCGTGCCCGACGTCAGTACGGACGACGCGCTTCGTCGCGCGTTGCTCTCCGCCAAATCGGTAGCCTTCTCGGAAGGGGCGAGCGGCACCTACATTGTCGGCACGCTGTTCGAGCGGCTCGGCATCGCCGAACAGATGAAATCGAAAAGCGTGCTCATTCGCGGCAAGGAACTGGTCGGTACCGCACTCGCGCGCGGCGACGCCGAACTCGGGCTGCAGCAGATCAGCGAACTGAAGGTGACGCCGGGCATCGCCTTCGCGGGGCCGCTGCCTGCCGACGTACAGAAGACCAGCGTGATTTCGTCGGCGATCGCCATGAATGCGAAAGCCGTCGACGCGTCGCGTGCGTTCACGGCTTTCCTGAAGACGGCGCCCGCCGTGGCCGTTCTGCAGAAAACCGGCCTCGATTCGCTTTGAGGCGACGGTGCAAATCGACCCATGAGGAGACAATGAAAGCAAACCAGATTCTGACGCGGTTCGCGCTTGCCGCCGCACTGGCAACCTCGGTTGCCGCTTGCTCCACGCCCGCTGTCGACGCGAACGAGGTTCAACGCACGCTCGTCTCGAAGGGCGACGTCCAGGTCGAATTGCTCGCACAGGGTCGCGGCCCGGTGATCGTGATCCTGCCGTCACTCGCACGCGGCGCGGAGGATTACGACGAGGTCGCGCGCATGCTCGCGCACGACGGATTCCGTGTATTGCGGCCGCAGCCGAGAGGTATCGGCCGCAGCACGGGGCCGATGCGCGACCTCGACTTGCATGCGTTCGCATCCGATGTCGCACTCGTGCTCGATCATGAGCACACGGGGCCCGCCGTGATCGTCGGACATGCGTGGGGCAGTCAGCCCGCGCGCATGCTTGCGGTCGACCGCCCCGATCTCGTGCGCGGCCTCGTGATGGCCGCTGCGTCGGCGGGTAAGTTGCCGCCTGGCTCGTCCGAAAAGCCGTATGGCCGCCTGCGCGAGGCGATCGACGGCGCGGGCGATCCACGGGTGCCGGAGGCACAGCGGCTGACTTACCTCCGGCAGGCGTTCTTCGCACCGGGACACGATCCGAGCGCATGGCTGACCGGCTGGTATCCGGCGGTACACACGGCACAGGCACATGCGCGCAACGTGACGCCGATCGATGCGTATTTCGGCGGTGGCACGGTGCCGATGCTCGATCTGCAGGCGCAGTACGACGCTGTCGTCGTGCCGAACGTGTTCAAGCCGTGGCTGGGCGATCGTGTGAGCGTGCAGGTTGTCGCGAACGCCGGTCACGCGATGGCGCCCGAGCAGCCGCGTGCGATGAGCGATGCGATCGCAGCCTTCGCGCGCAAGGTCTACGGCGCGATCTGATCGGCAGCGATACGCGCCGGGAGAAGCGAGTGGATTCGTCAATCAATCAGGAGATTCGAAGCATGAAGGTATCGAAGCGCGGCATTGTCGCCGCATGCGTATTGTGGTGGGCGGCGTCCGCCTTTGCATCGTCCGGCGCGGCAGCGGTCGATCGAGAAATCGTCCGGCATGGCGATGTGCAGATCGACGTGATGCGCCAGGGTCAAGGCCCGCTGATCGTGATCCTGCCGTCGCTGGGACGGTCGGGCAGGGACTACGACGCCGTCGCCGCGCGGCTCGTGGCCGACGGCTTTCGCGTGCTGCGCCCGGAGCCGCGCGGCATCGGGCAAAGCAAGGGGCCGATGGAAAACCTGTCGGTCCATGATTTCGCGGCGGACGTCGCGACGGTGATCGAGAACGAGCATCGCGGTCCGGCCATCGTCGTTGGCCATGCATGGGGGAATTTCCCCGCGCGCATGCTGGCCGTCGATCGGCCCGATCTCGTTCGCGGTGTCGTGCTCGCGGCGGCGTCCGCGGGCAAGGTGCCGCCCGGTTCGACGGAAAAGCCGATCAGTGCTGAAATCAGGCAAGCGATCGACGGCGCCGGGGATCTGTCGCTGCCGGAAGCCACGCGGATCGAATACCTGAAGAAGGCATTCTTCGCACCGGGCAACGATCCGCGGGTCTGGCTCGACGGCTGGCATGCCGCCACGCACGACGCCGAATCGCATGCGCGCGAGACGACGCCGGTGGATGCGTACTTCGCGGCCGGCACCGTGCCGATCCTCGACCTGCAGGCCGAACACGATGCCGTCGCACCGCGCCGGTTCTCGAACGTGCTGAAGTCGATGCTCGGCGATCGCGTGACGATCGTGAGGATTCCGGATGCTGGTCACGCGCTGGCACCCGAGCAGCCGGCCGCAATGGCCGACGCCATCGCAGCGTTTGCGCGGAAGATCACGACCGCGCAATGAGGATCCGGGGAGGGCGGCTTGATGGAGCCGCGGTGCAGGATCGCGGGGAGTGCACAGTGCTCCCCCGCAAGCCTTCCACCGGACGTGTGGACCTATTCATTCCGGTTATAGGTTTCTATCGATAAAAGGTTTTGGTCAATCCCGGGAAAAGTGTTCACAGTGACTGGCACAAACAGGAGACGAGCTTGCACGATGCCCCGACGCAGCCGCGCGCCATGTTGATGGTCATGATGGAACCGCCGTCCGATCTCGAGGACGAGTTCAACGACTGGTACGACACGGAGCATTTCCCCCAGCGCCGATCGCTACCCGGATGCATCGCGGCTTCGCGATGGGTCTGTGTGCACGGGTGGCCACGCTGGATGGCGCTTTACGATCTGGTGAGCGTCGACGTGCTGCGAAGCGACGCGTATCGTTCGATGTCGGGCAGGCAATCGACGCCCTGGACACGCCGAATCCTGTCGCGCACGGTGGGCCGGCGCCGCGTCGTGGCCACGACGCTTGCCGAATCCACGGCGATCCAGCATGCCGGATGGGAAACGTCGCGGCTCGTCGTGATGGGCATTCCGGTCGAAACGCACAGCGACGCGCTGAATCTTGCCGATGGTCTGCAACGCCAACTGGCCTCGTCGAACGAGGTGCTTCAGCTTCGCGGATTTTTCGAATCACGCGTTCAGCCGACGCATGACGGCCCGTATCGAAGCGCAGTTCCGGAAGGTATCGCATGGTTCATTTCGGCGCTCGCTGCGCCCGTGGAGCACGCTCTCCTCGACGCGACGCGCGAGAGCACAGCCGGCCACTCTTTGATGGTATTCAACGTCTACATGCCATACCTGCGTGATTCCGGCCTGTCAGCCGACCCGTAAATGCAGATGGGGCTTGTCGATCTGCGTCAGTTCGACACCAAAAATCGGACTCCGAACTGAAAATCAAGGCTAGATCGTTCGTCTCGATCGCCTCGACTGGACACGCGCAATCTCGCGCTCGACTACGTACGTACACATGCTGGGTTCGCCACACGCGCGCGCCGGACGATGCGTTCTCCGGTTCGATACCCGTACCTTTCGCCTACCCTCAAGGAATCTGTCGACATGACCATGATTTCTCCGAACGCCTCGGGGCATTCACTCAGATTTTCTCCACCGCCGCTGGCGGAACCGCGTCGCCCGGTCGTGCGCCTGCCGGCAAACAGCTGCGACGCGCATTGCCATGTGTTCGGGCCGTTCGACCGCTATCCACTGCCCGACGATCGCAGTTTCGATCCGTCCGCGGCACCCGAAACGACGTTGCGACGACTGCATGAGCGCCTAGGCTTCTCGCGCGCCGTGATCGTGCAGAGCCAGGGCCACGGGTTCGATCATCGGCCGATGATCGATGCATTACGCGACGGAGCAGGGCGTTACAAGGGTGTCGCGCTCGTCAGGCCGAGCGACTCCGATGCGCTCCTCGCGCGGTACGACGCGAATGGGGTGTGCGGCGCACGGTTCAACTTCCTTGCGCATCTCGGCGGCCGTCCGGATCTCAATGCGGTCAGGACGGTCGCCGCACGTATCCGGCCGCTCGGCTGGCATCTGGCGATTCACGTGTCCGGGCAGGACATCATCGAATATTCCCCGTTCATCCGTTCGCTCGACATGTCGGTGGTCATCGATCACATGGCGCGGCTCGATATCGACGAGGGGGCGGACAGCCCGTCGGTGCGTGCGCTGTGTGCGTTGCTCGATACCGGAAAGGTGTGGGTCAAGTTGTCGGGCGCGGACCGCATGTCGAAAGCCGGGGCGCCGTTCGAGGACGCGCTGCCTGTCGCACGCCGTTTTGCCGAACATGCGCCCGAGCGCGTTCTGTGGGGCAGCGACTGGCCGCATGTCAACCTGAGCCATCCGATGCCGAACGACGGCGATCTGGTCGATCTGATCGCACGGATCGTGCCGGACGAGACGCGTCGCATCCAGATGCTCGTCGACAATCCCGCTCACTTCTTCGGATTCAGGTGAACCCATGGCATCGACGCTCTCCGTTTCGCGCGACCAGCCGGATGCAACGCAGGACGCCGCGCTTCAGCGCGCGCTGCGCAAGAACCTGGTTCGTCTCGTCCCGCTGCTGGCGATCGGCTACTTCTTCAATTACATCGATCGCACCAACATCGGCTTCGCGGCGCTGACGATGAACCGCGATCTCGGCCTGACCGGTAGCCAGTTCGGTATGGCGGCGGGGCTGTTTTTTGTCGGCTACTGCGTGCTCGAGGTGCCGAGCAATCTCGCGCTCTATCGGTTCGGGGCGCGGCGCTGGCTGGCCCGCATCATGATCAGCTGGGGGTTGCTGTCTGCCGCCTGTGCGTTCACCCAGGGGCCGACCAGCTTCTACGTCCTTCGCGTGCTGACCGGCGCGGCCGAAGCGGGTTTCTTTCCGGGCGTGCTGTTTTACCTGTCTTGCTGGTTTCCGAAAGCGTGGCGCGTGCGCGTGCTCGCGTGGTTTCTCGTCGCGATTCCATTGTCGTCGGTCGTGGGCGGTGTGCTGGCGGCATTCATCATGCAATTGGACGGCGCAGCAGGGCTCAAGGGCTGGCAATGGCTGTTCGTCGTCGAAGGGCTACCTGCCTGTCTGCTCGGCCTGCTGACCCTGTGGTTCCTGCGCGACCGTCCCGAGCAGGCCGACTGGCTGACGCGGGAGGAATCCGCGGCGCTCTCCGGGGTCCTTGCCCGGGAATCGGCCGAACTGCCGAAAAGGAATTTCGGCGCGGTGCTCCGCGACACGAGGGTCTGGATCATGGTCGGCATTCTCTTCTGCTACTGGATCGGCATCAACGGCATTGCAATCTGGCTACCGCTGATGCTCAAGGGACACGGACTATCGACGTTCTCGGTGGGGCTGCTGTCAGGTGTGCCGTATCTCGTCGCGGCGGTCGTCATGATTGTGTGGGCTAGGTTGATGGAGCGTCACGGCAGGCACCTGCTGCATCTCGCGCTGGCGTGCGTCGTCTCCGCGGCAGGGCTGATATTCGCCGTCGTTTTTTCGTCGCTGCTACCGGCGCTCGTCGGCATGGTGTTCGCGGTGATCGGGTTGAGCGCAGCGCGGCCGGCGTTCTACAGCCTGCCGTCGCGGTATCTGACCGGGATCGCGGCGGCGGGTGGGATGGCGTTCATCAACTCGATGGGCAGCCTCGGCGGGTACGTCGGCCCGTGGATGGTCGGCGTGCTCAAGGACACGACGCATTCGTATGCACCAGGAATGCTGGCGATGTCGGTGTCGCTCGCGCTCGCCGCGCTTTTGACATGGGGTCTTGCCGTCTATACGCGACATGAATTGCCCGGCGAGGCGAATGGCAACTGATGGGTGTCCGGATGAGCGTTACTTCGTGCAATTTTTTCCATCCGACTGGAACCGGGCAGCCAGCCGTTCAAGCTGCCGTCGACTGATCCCGAGCCGCTCCGCGGCTCGCCAAGGCATCAGACGCTGCTCGATCACGGCTTCCACGACCTTCAGACGATCCAGCTCCTGCATTGCTCATGGTGATCAGTCCAGGTTGGCCCACGATGCGCTCCGGCAGTTCGAACCGCCGCCAGCATGCGCCGAAACCCTCGAGCTACGACATTTCAACTTTGCCCAGATGCGACACTTCTACTTAGCTCGCGATTTTTCCGCTGATAATGTTGATTATGTCAAATACGATATTTGAGCCCCAAACCTCGCGGCAAGCAGCCTCCAACCGACCGCTGCCGCACTTTTGAGCGACTTCGAAACGCTCAGGCGACCGGATTCAACCACTCGGTCAGCCCTTCACGCGCGTTCAACTCGATGAACGTCGGCAACGCGCGAAGCGCGTGGATATAGCGCCCCAGATTCACCCAGGTCGTTGCCGGGCGCGGCATGTTGCGCGTCCAGCGCATGAGCATCAGCGCCAGGAAGTCGACCGTGCTCAACCGATCGTTGATCAAATACGAACGGCCATCGGACAGCAGATCGTCGAGACGCGCCATCGACGCCTCGACTTGCCCCTGCGAAAACGCCTTCACCATTTCAGCGCATTGCGGATCGCCATCCGTCTCCGCATAAAACCAGTTTCGCATTGCCGGCAAGACGGAATTGGCGAGATAGATCATCATCTCGAACCACTCGGCACGTTCAGGCGAGCCCGGATTCGGAGCCAGGCGCGGCTCCGGATGACGTTCGGCGAGCAGCATCAGCAACGCGGCAGATTCGGTCCGCGGTACGCCGTCGACGACCAGCGTCGGCACTCGGCCCGCGGGATTCAACCGCAGGTACTCGGGCGTATGCTGCGCCCCCGTGTCGATATCGACGAGGCGCGTTTCGAACGGCACGCCGAGTTCGATCAACATCCAGTGCACGGCCATGCTTGCCGCGCCGGGCGAGTAATACAGAACGTAGGACATGGTCTGAATTCGTCTCCTTGAATTGAAATGTGTGTAAACCGTCTGCACGGCAATCGCATTTAATCAACACAACGCTCGACAATCACCTGTCGAAGCGACCTCATTCCCCCACCACCTCCGCCTGCCGATCATCCCGCTTCGCCACCGCCACCCGCCTGCCGCGTCGCCCGACCGACGCCACGACCCGAAACGCCACCGGCGCGAACACGAGCCCGAACACCGTCGCCGCCAGCACACCGCCGAACGCGCCCGTGCCGATCGACCTTCGGCTTTCCGCCCCCGCGCCCGTCGCCAGCACCAGCGGCACGACGCCCAGCAAGAACGCCATCGACGTCATCACGATCGGCCGGAATCGCGCGGCGGCCGCATCGACCACCGCCTGCCGCAACGGCACGCCGTGCCCGGCGAGATCGCGCGCGTACTGCACGATCAGGATCGCGTTCTTCGCGGCCAGCCCGACCACTGTGATCATCCCGACCTTGAAATACACGTCGTTCGGCATCCCGCGCGCAAGCGCCGCCGCGATCGCCCCCATCATGCCGAGCGGCACGATCGTCAGCACGGACAGCGGAATCGACCAGCTTTCGTACAGCGCGGCCAGCGCCATGAAAACCGCGAGCACCGACAACCCGACGAGCAGCGGCGTCTGCCGCGCGGCGACCTGCTCCTCGCGCGCCGCATCGACCCAGTCGAAGCCGATCCCGGCCGGCAGCGCAGCGGCAAGCCGCTCCATCTCGGCCATCGCCGCGCCCGAACTCGTGCCGGTCGCCGCCCGGCCACTGATGTCGAGCGACGGATAGCCGTTGTACCGGTTCAGCATCACCGGCCCGATCGTCCAGTGCGGCGCGGCAATGGCCGACAGCGGCACCATGTCGCCGGTGCGGTTCGGCACGGTCAGCGCCATCAGCTGCGTATCGGTCGCGCGTGCGACCGGATCGGCCTCGATGATCACCCGCCGCATCCGGCCCGACGCCGGAAAGTCGTTGATGTAGTTCGAGCCGAACGTGCCGCCCAGCAGGCCCGCGATCCGCTCGAACGGCACGCCGAGCGCATACGCCTTCGCGCGATCGACATCGAGCTCGATACGCGGCGCGTCCGGCAGGTCTTCGAAATGCACGGCCGAGAGCAACGGACTCGCTTTCGCGCGCTCGGCAAGCTGCTCGCGGGCCGCTTTCAACGCGTCGAGCCCGACCCCGCCGCGATCCTCGAGCCGGAACGTGAAACCGTCGGAATGCCCGATGCCGCGCACCGAAGGCGGCAGCGCCGCCTCGACGTCGCCGTCGAGGATCGCACTGAACCGCCCGTTGAGCCGGTCGCGCAACGCCATTGCATCGACGTCGCGCTTCGCCCAGTCCTTCAGTTCCACGAACGCCATCCCGACGTTCTGCCCGCTGCCGACGAAACTCCAGCCGATCACGCTCGTCACGTTCGCAATCGCCGGCTCCCCGTGCAGGATGGCCTCCACCCGCTCGACGACCGCGAGCGTGCGCGCCTGCGTGGCGCCGGCCGGCAACTGGATCATCACCTGCAGTTGGCCCTGGTCCTCGGTCGGCAGGAAGCCGCCCGGCATCATCCAGTACAGCAGCCCGCATCCGATCACGAGCACCGCATAGACGGCCACGACCATGCCGGTGCGGCGCACGGCAAACACGGCGACGCGGCGATAACCGGTTTCGGCGCGCGCGAAAGCCGCACCGAAGCGGTCGGCCAGGCGCGCGCCGATGCCGCGTCGGCGCGCACGGCCGGCGCCGCCATCGTGTCGCGCGACCGGCTTCAACAGGTTCGCGCACAGCGCGGGCGTGAGCGACAGCGCCATGAACGACGACACCAGCATCGACGCGATCATCGCGACCGCGAACTGCCGGTAGATGCCGCCGACGCTGCCCGGGAAAAACGCCATCGGCACGAACACGGCGGTCAGCACCGCCGTCACGCCGACGATCGCCCCGCCGATCCGCTTCATGGCCCGGCGCGTGGCGTCGCGCGGCGACACGCCCTCCTCCATCACGCGATGCACGCTCTCGACGACGACGATCGCATCGTCGACCAGGATGCCGATCGCCAGCACGAGGCCGAACATCGTGAACACGTTGATCGACAGCCCGAACGCCCACATCGCGACGAACGCGCCCATCAACGTGACCGGAATCACGACGGTCGGCACCAGCGTGTAGCGCAGGTCGCGCAGGAACAGCCACATCACGCAGAACACCAGCACGACAGCCTCGACGAGCGTCAGCACGACTTCGTGGATCGCGATCTTGACGAAGTGCGCGCCGTCGAACGGAATCTCGACCGCCACGCCCGGCGGCAGCGTCCGCGACAGCTCGGCGAGCCGTGCGCGGATCGCATTCGACGTTTCGAGCGCGTTGCCGCGCGGGCCGAGCTGGATGCCGACCGTCGCGGCCGGCCGGCCGTTCAGCCGCGAATAGAACGAATAGTCGTCGCGGCCGATCTCGACGCGCGCGACATCGCCCACGCGCACCACCGAGCCGTCCTGTTTCGACTTCAGCACGATCCGGCCGAACTCCTCGGGCGACGTGAGCTGGCCCTTGACGACGACCGTCGCGGTGAGCTGCTGGCCGCGCACGAACGGCGCATCGCCGATCGCGCCGGCCGTGACCGTCGCGTTCTGCGCGCTGATCGCCGTGATCACGTCGTCGGCGCCGAGGTCGTATTCGCGCAACTTGACCGGATCGAGCCAGACCCGCAGCGCCTCGTCGGCATCCCACAGCTCGGCCGCGCCCACCCCCGGCGCACGCTTCAGCTCGCGCAGCACGTAGCGGTTCAGGTAATCGCCGAGCTGCGCGGAATCGCGCGTGCCGTCGGTCGACGTCAGCGTGACGAGCATCAGGAACGTGTTCGCCGCCTTGAACACGCCGATCCCCTGCTGGACGACCTGCTGCGGCAGCCGCGGCTCGACCTGCTTCAACCGGTTGTTGACGTCGACGAGCGCGATGTCCGGATCGGTGCTCGGCGAAAACGTCACGTCGATCTCGAGGTTGCCGTGGCCGTCGCTGCTCGTCTCGTAGTACAGCAGCCCGTCGGCGCCGTCGAGGCTTTCCTCGATGATGCTGCCGACATCGGCATCGACCGTCTCGGTCGACGCGCCCGGATAGGACGCGGTGATCACAACCCGCGGCGGCGCCAGGCGCGGATACTGCGCGATCGGCAGTTGAGGAATGGCCAGCACGCCCGCGACGACGATCGCGAGTGCGACGATCCACGCAAAGACGGGACGGTCGATGAAGAATGACGGCATCGGCGAGGGTCGTCGAACGCGCTACAGCGTGAGCTCGAACGAACGCGCGAGCAGCCCCGGCAGCTGCGCGCCTCCGGTGGCGCGCTCGCCGTACGTGTCGTCGTTCGCGAGCAGCGCCGGCACCGCGCCGAGCTGCTCGAGCTCCGACCCGAACAGACGGTAGAAGCTGTCGTCGAACCGCATCGCGTCGACCGGCGCGACGATGCGCCCGCCTTCGACCCAGAACGTCGCGAACCGCGTCATCCCCGTCATTCGGCACGCGATCGGGTCCGAGAAGTTCAGGTACCAGAGGTTGCCGACGTAGAGCCCCGTGTCGAGCGCGGCCAGCACGTCGGCGTCGGCGAGCGTGCCGCCCGCGATCGTCAGCGACTGCGGCGCTTCGGCGTTGTCCGCGCCGTTCGGCATGCCCCCTTGCTCGCGCGCGGTGCGTGCGCAGACGAGCTGCCCGGCGCCCCGCCCTTCGACGACGAGCGGCACGCTGTCGCGCCGGTAGCCGTCCGCGTTGAACGCCGGCGCGATGCCCAGCGAGAAATCCTCGGTGATCGACACGCGCGGATCGAGCGCGACTTCGCCGGCATACAGGCGATGCAGCGGGCTGCGGGCGCTCGCCACCGCGCGCGCCGAAAAGCCGCTCCAGCCGAGCAGGCTCGTCATCTCGTGAATGGCGTCCGGCGCGAAATACGCGCGATAGCGCCCGGGCGCAAGCGCCTTCGGCGTGCGGCCGAGCACGGGCAGCCGCGCGGCGGCCGCGTCGACCTTGGCCGCGAACGCCGCATCGCGCCAATCGTCGCCCGCATAGACGGTCTTGATCGCGCGGCCGCTCGGGTCGTACAGCGACCAGCTGAAGTTGAAATTCTCGACCTCGTACCAGCCGCGGCTGCCGGTCGACGACGCGAAGCCGCGCGCCAGCGTGCCGCCCGCGTAAAAGCCGACGAAGTCGAGCCCGCGCGCGCATTCGGCCACGATTCGCGCGAGCCCGTCGGCATCCGGCAGGCGCCCGGTGCGGCGCGTTTCCTGCACCCACGACGAGGTATCGAACAGCAGGTGCGGATCGTCCTGCGCATCGCGCAGGCCGTCGCGCAGCATGGCCAGCGCGTCCACCAGTTCGCGCAGGTCGGCCGCCGGATCGCCGCAGACGGTCAGCGCCGAGTGCGCCTGCCGCGCCCCGTCGATGAGCCGCACGGACAGCCGCCCTTGCGTGACGCGCCCGGTCTGGCGAATCCTGCCGCCATTGAAACGGATGAAGTCGGACGTTTCGCCGGAGAAGCCGAGCAGCACGGTTTCGGCCGGTGTCGTCAGCCGTTGCGCGTCGTCGGCGAGCCGGGCGAAATACGCATGCCAGTCGATTCCGGCGCGGCGTGGCATCGGATCGAATCCCGTCATCATGCGCCTCCGAAGACGTCGACGCCGGCGAACACGCAGGCCGGCGCGGCGTGGCCGACACGGATGATCTGCGCAGGCTCGCCCTTCCCGCAGTATGGCGTGCCGTAGATGCCGAACGTGCTCGCATCGCCGACCGCGCGCAGGCTGCGCCAGAACTGGGCGGAGATGCCGCGATAGTTCGGGCGCTTGACGACCTGCGTGAGCCGGCCGTTCTCGATCAGTTGCCCGAATTCGCAGCCGAACTGGAATTTGTTGCGGTGGTCGTCGATCGACCAGGACGTGTTGGTGCGCATCAGGATCCCGTGCTCGGTGCCCGCGATCAGCGCATCGAGCGACTGGTCGCCGGGTTCGACGTTCAGGTTCGCCATCCGGTCGATCGGCGCGCGATTCCAGCTCGACGCGCGCGAGTTGGCCACGCCCGGCAGGCCCGCGCGCTGCTGCGACAACGCCCCGCCGAGCAGCCGTTCGAGCACGCCATTGCGAATCAGGTACTGCTTGCGCGCCGGCGTGCCGTCGTCGTCGAATGCGTAGGACGCGGCTTCGGCCGTCGGCTCCGGATCGAACGTGACGTTCAGCAGCGGCGAGCCATATTGATAGTGGCCGACCATCTCCGGCCTGACGAAGCTCGAACCGGCGAAGTTGCGCTCGTCGCCGAGAATCCGGTCGAGTTCGAGCGGATGGCCGATCGACTCGTGGATCTGCAGCATCATCTGGTCCGGCATCAGCAGCAGGTCGCGCCGGCCGGTCGGGCAGTTCGGCGCGGCGAGCAACTGCAGCGCCTCGTCGGCGACGCGCGCGCCGGCGCCGTCGAAGCCGTAGCGTGCCAGCACGTCGATGCCGCCCTGCGCCAGCGTGCCCGATTGACCGAGCGAGCGCGTCTGCGTGTCGCCGTCGCCATGGGCGACGGCTTGCAGCTCGGGCATCAGGAAGCGGAAGCGCTGGTCGATCCGCACGCCGTCGCTCGTCACGTAACTTTGCTCGGTGTGCACGATCATGACGCTCGCCGAACGCTCGACGATGCGCGCGCCGAGGTTCGCCGCCGCGCATTCGTGCGCGAGACGCTCGATCCATTCCGCGCGCGATGGCAGCGCCGCATCGACATCGGGCGACGCATAGGTGCCGCTCGCCTGCGGGCGCGCGGCCTGGCGATGATCGACCAGCGCCCACGGCGCGCTGGCACGGGCCCGCGCGGTCGCGATGTCGAGCGCCGCCTGCAGCCCGGCCGGGGACAGGTCGGGCGTCGCCGCATAGCCCGCGCCGGTGCCGGCCCACGCCGTCAGCATCGCGCCGCGCTCGCGCGTGCGCGAAAACGGCTGCGCGACGTCGTTGCGCACCGCATGTTCGTCGATCGTCTCGTCGACGATGCGCAGCGACCAGAAATCGGCGTCGCTGCGCAACGCCTGTGCTGCCTGCACGGCTCGGGCGCCCGGCGCCCGGTTCTCGTCAATCATCGGTTCTCTCTTACCTCTCCTGCGGGCCGCGCTCAGGCGCCAGCATGGACGACGCGAGCAGCGCCCGCGTATACGGATGGGATGGCGCGTGCAGCACGTCGAGCGTCTCGCCCGCCTCGACCACGCGCCCCGCCTTCATCACGATGACCCGGTGGGCCATCGCGCGCATCACCGCCAGATCGTGCGTGATGAACAGGTAGCTGAGTTTGTACTTCTTTTGGAGATTCGTCAGCAGATTCAGCACCTGCTTCTGGATCGACACGTCGAGCGCGCTCGTCGGCTCGTCGAGCACCAGCAGTTCCGGCTCCACCGCCAGCGCCCGCGCGATCGCGATCCGCTGTCGCTGCCCGCCGGAAAACTCGTGCGGATAGCGCAGCATCGCCTCGGGCGGCAGGCCCACCTCCTGCAGCAGCGCGGCGATCCGCGCCCGCCGCGCGTCGCCGGCCACCTGCGGCCGGTGCACGCCCAGCCCCTCGCCGACGATCTGCTCGACCGTCATGCGCGGCGACAGCGAGCCGAACGGATCCTGGAACACCACCTGCATCCGCCCGTACAGCGTGCGCCGGCCCTGCGTCGTGCGCAGCGACGTCAGCGGCATCCCGTCGATCTCGATCCCGCCCGACGCCGGCCGCTGCAGGCCGAGCACGGCCGACGCCAGCGTCGATTTCCCCGAACCCGACTCGCCGACGATCCCGAGCGTTTCGCCGCGCTTCAGGCTCAGCTGCACGTCGTGCACGGCGCGGAACGTCGTCTTGCCGAGTACCGAGCGCCAGCCCTTCGCCGCGATGCGGTAGTCGACGGCGAGATGCTGCACGTCGAGGATCGTCTGCGCGCCGGCGGCAACCGGCTCGACCGCCCGTTGCGGCGCACTGTCGAGCAGCCGGCGCGTATACGGATGCTGCGGCGCCGCGAACAGGTCGGCCGTCGTGTTGGTCTCCACCAGCACGCCCTTCTCCATCACGGCCACGCGCTGCGCGAAGCGCCGCACGAGGTTCAGGTCGTGCGTGATCAGCAGCACGGCCATCCCGCGCGCGGCGGCCTCCTGCTCCTGCAGCTCGATCAGCAGGTCGACGATCTGCTGGCGCACCGTCACGTCGAGCGCGGTGGTCGGCTCGTCCGCGAGCAGCAGGCGCGGCCGGCACGCCAGCGCCATCGCGATCATCGCGCGTTGCCGCTGCCCGCCCGACAGCTGGTGCGGAAAGCTGTCGATGCGCCGCTCCGGCTCAGGAATCCCGGTGCGCCGCAGCAGCGCGATCCCGCGCTCACGCGCGTCGCCCGGGCGCAGCCCCTCGTGCAGCCGCAGGCTCTCGGCGATCTGCTTGCCGATCGTATACAGCGGATTGAGCGCCGTCATCGGCTCCTGGAACACCATCGCGATGTCGGCGCCGCGAATCCCGCGCATCTGCTGCTCGGTCTTCGCGAGCAGATCGTGGCCGTCGAACAGCATCCGCCCCGACAGCGTCGCCTGCTGCGCGAGCCGCAGGATCGACAGTGCGGTCACGCTCTTGCCCGACCCCGATTCGCCGACGAGTGCCACGCGCTCGCCGCGGCCGATCGACAGGTTCAGATCCTGTACGGCCGCGTTCGCGCCGAAATGCGCGGAAAAACCCGCGATCTGCAGCAACGGTCTCGTCATCACCGCCCTCCGCCGAATGCCGAACCACGCGTGCGCGTGTCAAGCGCGTTGCGCAGCGCATCGCCCATGAAGGTGAGCAGCAGCAGCGTCACCACCAGCGCCGCGAACGCCGCGATCGAGATCCACCACGCATCCAGGTTGTTCTTGCCTTCCTGCAGCAGCTCGCCGAGGCTCGGCGTCGGCGGCGGCACGCCGAGGCCGAGGAAATCGAGGCTCGTCAGCGACAGGATCGCCGCGCTCATCCGGAACGGCAGGAACGTGATCACCGGCGTGAGGCTGTTCGGCAGCACGTGGCGCCACATGATCTGCGCGTTCGTCAGCCCCATCGTGCGTGCGGCCTTCACGTAGTCGAGCGCGCGATTGCGCAGGAATTCGGCGCGGACGTAGTCGGACAGCACGAGCCAGCCGAACATCGACAGCAGGATGAACAGCAGCCACAGCGACGGCGTGAAGATCGACGCGAAGATGATCAGCAGGTACAGGTCAGGCAGCGCGCTCCAGATCTCGATCAGGCGCTGTCCGACCAGGTCCGTGCGGCCGCCGTAGAAGCCTTGCAGCGCGCCCGTCAGCACGCCGACCAGCACGCCCGATACGGTCAGCGCGAACGCCATCAGCACCGACAGCCGGAACCCGTACAGCAGCCGCGCGAGCACGTCGCGCCCGAACTGGTCGGTGCCGAGCCAGTTGCTCGACGACGGCGGCGCCGGATACGGCCGCGACGCGAAATAGTCGATCGTGTCGTAGCGATAGCGGTTCGGCGGATAGATCGCGAAGTTGCCGTGCGACTCGAGCTTCGTGCGGATATACGGATCGAGATAGTTCGTCATCGCGGGAAAGTCGCCGCCGAACGCCGTCTCCGGATAGTCCTTCACGATCGGGAAGTAATAGTGCCCGTCGTAGCGCACGATCAGCGGCCGGTCGTTCGACAGCAGGTCCGCACCCAGGCTGAGCGCGAATAGCGCCGCGAAGATCACGAGGCTCCAGTAACCGAGCGGCTGCGCGCGAAAGCGCAGCCACGTGCGCCGCCACGGCGACGGCGAGGCCGCGCACGCGGCGCAGGCCTGGTCAGTGGTCCAGGCGGTTGAACTGGATACGGGGGTCGACGAGGACATAGCAGATATCCGCGATGAGTTTGGTCAGCAGGCCGATCAGCGTGAACAGGAACAGCGAGCCGAGCACGACCGGATAGTCGCGGCGGATCACCGAGTCGTACGACAGTTGCCCCATGCCGTCGAGCGAGAACAGCGTCTCGATCAGCAGGTTGCCGTTCAGGAAGGCGCCGACGAACGCGGCCGGCAGCCCCGTGAGCAACGGGATCGCCGCATTGCGCAGCACGTGCTTCCAGAGCACGTCGCGCTCTGGCGCCCCCTTCGCGCGCGCGGTCAGCACGTACTGCCGGCCGATTTCCTCGAGGAACGTGTTCTTCGTCAGGATCGTGACGATCGCGAAGTTGCCGACGACCGACGCCGTCACCGGCATCACGATGTGCCACAGATAGTCAAGCGCCTTGCCGATCAGCGTCAGGTCGTCGAAGTTGTCGGACGTGAGTCCGCGCATCGGGAACACCTGCCAGAACGTGCCGCCGCCGAACAGCATCAGCAGCAGCACGCCGAGCACGAAGCCCGGCACCGCGTAGCCGGCCAGCACCAGCACGCTCGTCACGGTGTCGAACCGCGACCCGTTGCGCACCGCCTTCGCGATGCCGAGCGGCACCGACACCAGGTACGTGAGGATCACCGTCCACATCCCGAGCGTGATCGACACCGGCAGCTTCGAGCGGATCACCGCCCACACGCTGCGGTGCGCGAAATAGGACTGGCCGAGGTCGAACGTCGCATAGCTTTTCAGCATCAGCACGTAGCGTTCGAGCGGCGGCCTGTCGAAGCCGAACTGCTTGCGGATCTGCTCGATCTGCTGCGGGTCGACGCCCTGGCTGCCGTGGTAGCCGCCGCCTCCGCCGCCCGCCTCCCCGCCGCGCGCGCTGCCGTGGCGCAACTGCGCGAGCACCTGTTCGACCGGGCCGCCCGGCACGAACTGCGTGACCGCGAACGTGATCGTCACCACCCCGATCAGCGTCGGGATCATCAGCAGCAATCGCCTGAGTATGTATGCCAGCATCGTCGTTCCTCCGTCAGGCGGCCGGCGCGGGTTTCGCCGCCGGTTGCTTCACGTACCAGTAGTCGATGATCCAGTCCTCGTATTGATAGGAGTCCGGCACGATCGCCGGGTGGCCGAGCGTCGCCTTGTACGCGATCCGCGCATTCGGCAGGTAGTACTGCGGGATCAGCGCATACAGGTTGATCAGCACGCGGTCGAGCGCGTGCGTGGCCGTCTCGAGATCGTCGAGCGTATCGGCCGCGAGCGCCGCGCGGATCAGCGCATCGACCGCCTTCGACTTCACACCCGGATAGTTCTCGGAGCCCGGCTGCGACGCGGCCGCACTGCCGAAGCGGCGCGTCAGCTCGGCGCCCGGAATCGTCACGGGCAGGTAGATGTACGTCGTCATGTCGTACTCGAAATTGTCGAGGCGCTTCAGGTAGACCGCGCTGTCGATCTCGTGCAGGTAGGCTTGAATGCCAAGCATCGCGAGTGCCTGCGTGTACGGCAGGATCAGGCGGTCCATGCCGGGCTGGTCGTCGATGATCTCGATCGTCATCGGCGTGCCGTTCGCGTCGCGCAGCGCGCCGTCGCGGTAATGCCAGCCGGCCTGCGCGAGCAGGTCGCGCGCTTGCTTCAGGTTCGCGCGCAGCGAGTTCGGCGGCAGCGTCGACGGCTGCCGGACCATCGGGCCGAACACCTCGGGCGGCAGCATCGAACGGAACGGTTCGAGCAGCGCGAGCTCCTTCGCGCTCGGCATGCCGGATGCCGCGAACGGGCTCGCCTCCCAGAAGCTGTTGGTGCGGCGATACTGCCCGTAGAACATCATCCGGCTCATCCAGTCGAAATCGAACGCCAGCGCGAGCGCATGCCGCACTCGCACGTCCTGGAACATCGGCTTGCGCATGTTCATCAGGAAGCCCTGCATCTGCGCGGGACCGTCGGGAAACTCGCCGCGCTTCAGCATGCCGTTGCGAAAATTCTTGCCGACGTACTTGCGCGCCCACTGCGTCGCGCTGTATTCCATGCGCGCGTCGATGTCGCCGGCCTTGAACGCTTCGAGCGCCGTGTACTGGTCCAGGTACAGCTTGAACGACACGTGCGCGAAGCGGAACATGCCGCGTCGCGACGGCAGGTTCGCTGCCCAGTAGTGCGGGTCGCGCACGTAGCTGATCTGCTTGTCGTTCTTGCGCTGGTCGATCAGGTACGGGCCGCTCGCGATCGGCGGCACGTTCGCGATCTGGTCGAACGGCGGTCGCGTGCCGTCCGCGTGCTGCCCCCATTTCGGCGAGAACACCGGCAGGTCGCCCGCGATCAGCGCGGCGTCGCGCTCCGCGTGCTTGAACTCGAAGCGCACCGTGTGGCCGTCGACCACCACCGCACGCTTGATGATCGCGAACTGCGCGTTGTACAGCGGCGACGCCTGCGGGCTCGTCAGCGTGTCGAAAGAATATTTGACGTCGGCCGCGGTGATCGGGTCACCGTTCGAGAAGCGTGCGGCCGGGTTGATGCGAAACGTCGCCGACAGCCGGTCGGGCGCGATGTCGACGTCGTCGGCGATCAGCGCGTATTCGGATGCGAGCTCGTCCCAGCTGCGCTGCATCAGCGTGTCGAACATCAGGTTCTTGATGTCCGGTGCAGGCGCGCCGCGCACGAGGAACGGGTTCAACGAATCGTAGCTCTGCGCTTCGTCGTAGTTTTCGAACTGGAGCGTGCCGCTGTCCGGCGCATCCGCATTCGCGTAATCGAAATGCGTGAAGCCCGGCGGATACTTCGGATGGTCGTATTGCGAGATCGCCGGCACCGCGAGCGCGGCCTGCGGCATGACGCCGCCCGACACGATCCACACGGCGCACGCGAGCAGCGCGGCGCGCGTGGCGGTGCGCATCCGCCCGTGCGTGCGCGTCAGGTGCGAGTGGCGCGGCACGCGTGCCCGTCGCCCATTCAACAGTCTCATGGTCAGTCTGTCCGGAAACGCGCGGGTGTGAAGCCTGCACGCAATCGATGCCCGTGCCGGACGCCGCATACGGCCGCGCCCCGCGGATGGTTCGTGCTGGTCACGATCGGAGAACTGCACCGCCGCGCGTCCCGGTTGCGGGCCGTCGTGGCGCCAGGCGAAAAAAGGCCGCCCCGAAAAGGGGGTAGTGGACGTGGAGCGGCCTGTCCCAAACCTGTCAGTGCATCGCGAGCGCCATCAGAACTTGTACGTCGCGCCGACCTGCGCGAACCGGCCGATGTACGAGTACACCGACGTGTCGTACCCGCTCTGGCTCAGCGTGCCGTTCGCGAAGATCGGGTCGAACGGCGGCGTGCGGTTGAAGAGGTTGTCGATGCCACCGTAGATCGTCCAGTTCTTGAAGCCCGTGTACGTCACCATCAGGTTGAACTGGCTGTACGAACCGACCTTGTTCGGCTCGGGCATCAGGTTCTGCGCGTACGGGCCCGTGAACTGCCACGTCAGCGCCGCATCGAACTTCCGGTAGTTCCAGTCCAGCGTCGTGTTGCCGCGCCAGCGCGGGAAGCTGCCGCCGAACGGCTGCGTGATCGTGAAGTTGTTGCCCGCGCCGTTGACCGGCGCGGCGCCCGGGAAGCCGATCTTGTAGCTGTTGACGTAAGCCCAGTCGCCCGACAGCGTAATCGTGCCCCAGCCCTTCAGCGGCAGGCCCTGGCGGAACGTGCCTTCGAAGCCGTTCGTGTCGAGGTAGCCGAGGTTCTGGTACGGAATCACCTTGTACAGCAGCTGGCCGGTCGTCGGGTCGGTCACGACCTGCGATGGCTTGCCCTGGCCGATCACGTTGTCGATGCGGATCTTGTACCAGTCGAAGCCGAGGTCGGTGTAACGGCTCGGCGAGACCTGGAAGCCGATATTGAGGTTGCGCGTGCGTTCCGGCGCGAGGTTCGGGTTGCCAACGGTGATCGACGTATAGTTCTGGCCGGTGGCCGGGTCGACCTGGATGCCGAGCGTCTGCGACTTGCTGTCCTCGACGAAGGTCGGCGCGCGGAAGCCGCGGTTGTACGACGTATACAGCGTGAGCTCCTTGATCGGCTGGTAGCGCAACGCGAAGCGCGGCGAGAAAGCGCCGCCCACGTCGGTGTAGTGATCGTAGCGGCCTGCCTGGCTGAACGTCAGGTTCTCGATGATCGGTATGTTGATCTGGTAATAGATGGCCGCGACGTTGCGCTGGCCATCCACCGTCTCGAGGTCCGGCGTGATGACGGCCCCGCTCAGGTACTCGGAACCCGGCGTCAGCGTTTCGCTCTGGTGCGTGAACTGCGCGCCGAAGCCGATGCCGACGTCGCCGGCCGGCAGATGGAACAGGTTCGGCGTCGACAGCGTCGCATCGATCGTGTCGAGCTTCGAGATGCCGAGGTTGTTCGCTTCCTGATAGAGACCGTTGAACGCGTTCGGCGTCGCGGCCGGGTTCGCGAAATTCAGCGTGCCGTTCTGGTAGATGTTGTTCAGCGCATTCACGTTCAGCTGGTTCGTGAACACGTTCGACACCGTGCTCTGCGAATGGCTGACCGACGTCGCCCAGTCCCAGTCGCCGTACGGCAGCGTAAATGACCCCTTGATGCCGGCGGCCGCCCGCCAGTAGTTGGCCCAGGTCTTTTGCGCGACCGTGTTCGGAAACGCATAGGTGAGCGGCGTGGCCGCGCCCGTCGTGTTGTACGGGTTGCTGACCGGTACCGTGTAGTTGAACGGCGACAGCAGCTGCGTCTGCGGATTCCAGACGAGCGCCGGGTTCTGCGAGTTGCCGATCACGTTGTTCCACAGGCCGTCGTTGGTCGTGGTCGTGTTGTAGCTCTCGAGGAAATCCGCGAACGCGGTCGTCTTGTCGTCGATCTTGAAGTCACCATGGAGCTTCGCGTTCAGGCGCTCGGTCATCGGCAGGATCGACGTGCTTTCCGCCGTGTTGTACCCGCAGATGGTGCCCGGCAACCCGGCCGACAGCGAATTCGGCGCGGCCGGATGAACCGAGCCGCCGAACGGGCAACCGCCGGTCAGCGCCTGCGCACTGCCGTCGGGCATGTTCCAGTACGACGGCGCGAGCAGCGAGAAGCCGCCCGGCTTGCCCGTGAAGTCCTGGCTGCGCGTGGAATCACGGTCGGCCAGCGTGAAGCCGTTCGACTTGTAGTAGCTGAGCGCGGCCGTCACGTTGAAGCGGTCGGCGTTCAGGTCTCCGAAGCCGCCGAGCACGCCGAATTTCATCGTGCCGTCGCCGTTGCCGGCGTTGATCGCGCTGCCGAGGCTGCCGTCGAGCTGCAGGCCGCGGAAATTGTGTTTCGTGATGATGTTGACGACACCGCCGATCGCGTCCGAACCGTACTGCGACACGGCGCCCGTCTTCACGATTTCGATCCGCTCGATGTCGTTGAGCGGGATCGTGTTGAGGTCGAAGAACGAATCGACGCTGTTCGAGAAGAATGCATACGGCGCGACGCGCTGGCCGTCGACCAACACGAGCGTGTACTTCTCCGAGAGGCCGCGAAGTGCAATGCCGGCCGCGCCGGCCGCGAAGTTGCCCGATTGCCCTTCGCCCCAGCTGTTCGCCGAGTTGGCTGCCGCATCGCGCAGGAAGTCGGCGACGGTCACCGCGCCGCTGGCCTGGATTTCCTTCGGCGTGATCGTCTGCACCTGCTGGAAGCCGGTCTTGTCGGCTTGCCGGATCAGCGAACCCGTCACTTCGAACCGCTTGATCTGCGCGACCTTGCCCTGCCCGTTCGCGGCGGGTGCGGCCGGCGTCGCGTCGGCTGCCGCGCCGGCCGATGCATCGGGCGCCGCGGGCGCTTCAGTGCCCGTGGTAGCGGCGGCCCCCGCCGTGCCGCCCGCCTGCGCGACCGTCACGGGCGCGCCGTTCGCGACCGCATCGGCGATCGCAACGGCGCCCGGCACCGGCTGGCTCTGGGCGAACGCCGGCGGCGCCAGTACGGCCGTCAACGCGAGTTCCGCCCAGACTATCCTCTTGATGGCCAACGCCAACACTCTCTGCTTCATCTTGTTCCCTCTCGCTCGTAGTAAGACCCCACCTGCTGTGCGCCGGAACCTTGTGAATTCCTTGCGCGTCCTGGGTGCCCGTGTACCGGAACCCGCGATTGCCACGCTTTCGACTGCCACGACTCGAACGGATCGGCCTCGGGTCACCGCACCATCCAGCGTCACCGTCTTTTTCTATTTTGATTCGACATGCTAAACACCTACATTGAGCGCATTGCCTGCTTCTTCCCGATTCGACGTCCAGTTGGTTCTATACGACACGAACGTGCGCGCGCGCCGTACTGCACACCCTCTGCCGTCGATCGGGTACTTCTCCTTCCTGCCGGCCGCGTTCGCTAGAACAGCCTCGGCGTGCCGACCCAGACGATCACCGCCTCTTCGTCGGCCGTGTTGCGCCACGCATGCGGCATCGTCGATTCGTAATGCGCGGTATCGCCCTCGTTCAGCGTGAACGTGCAATCCTCGAGCGTCAGCGCCACCTGCCCGCGCAACACGTAGACGAACTCCTCGCCCGCATGCGTCGTCATCTCGGACGACAACTGCCCCGCCGGCATCCGGACGAGAATCGCGTCGAGCTTGCGGCCGTCCACCAGGTTCGTCAGCCTGGCGAACCGGCTGGCCGAGTTCGTGAACTGGAAATACTGCAGCGCGTTGCCGCGACATACCGAGCGTGCTTCCGTCGGCGTATCGATGAAGTACTGCATCGTCACGCCCAGCGCCTTCGCGATCCGCACCAGCGACGTGATCGACGGCGTCGCCCGCCCGCGCTCGACCTGCGACAGGAACGGCTTCGAAATGCCGGCGATCGTCGACGTTTCGTCGAGCGTGAGTTTCAGGCGCTGGCGCAGCGCCCGGATCTTGTTGCCGAGCGACACGGCGACGAGCACCGACTCATCAGGGGGCAAAACCATGGAAAGACGGTCCCTCGCAGTCGAAATCGGTTTGATGTCGTCAAGCCTCGACCGATGCCGTGACACGACCGGCCCGGCACGATCCCCCGCTGCACGCTGTCGCGACGTGCATGCCACGCGCGGTGCGGCAGCGCACTCGCGTCGTGCAGTTGCACTGCATCCTTCCATTTCATTCGGTTTACTAATTAACAAGGTTGCCCCTTTCCTTTGGCTGGCCTGCCCGTCGTGCATCGGTGCGATCGCGGCGGCACACCGCTTGCCGACCGGGCCCGCGTTGCGCGCGGCCGTGCAACTTCCGTTGTGTTACCGGGAGGCCACCACCGTCCAGAGCCGCGCGAGGTCACCGGAACCGTCGGTGCCCTTGACCGTGCGCAGCACCTGGACCGCACGCGCTTTCTGGCCGGCCACGTAATACGCCTCGCCGAGCCGCAGCCGCGCCGCATCGGGATGCTCGAGACCGCCCTTCGCGATCGCCTGCTCCATCATCGGCAGCCCCTGCTGCGCATGGCCCTCGAAGACGAGGTTCATGCCCGCGTCGATCGGCGCTACCGGTGTCGTGGCGTCTCCGCCCGATTGCGCGCGCTTCGCCGCGAGCGTCTGCAGCCGCTTCTCGCGATCCGCCTGCGCGTCCTTGCCGAGTACGCCGGATGCGAACCCCTGATCGATCACCTGCTTGCCCTCGGCGGGCGACCCCGCCACCAGCGCGAGCTGCGTCATTTCCATGTACGCGTTGGCGGTCGAGAGCGAGCCCGTTGCCCGGCGCAACCGGTAGATGTCGAGGTCGAGCGACGGCAGGTACCCGGGGTTGCCGCGAATGGCCGTGACCATTTCGTCCCAGTACGCGGGGCTCGGGTGGTAGGCCACCAGCAGCCCGAGCGCACCGCGATATGCGTTGCCGTCCTTCACTTTCTGCGCGCAGGTCGCCAGCATCTGCAACTGCCCTTCATCCGGTGCGTGTCCGCCATTCGCCTGCGCGTCGGTGCTCGCTTTCAACTGACTCACGAGCGGTGCGCAATCGTTCGACAGGTAGTAAGACTGCGTGAGCAGCGTGCGCATTTCCGGATCCGAGCCACCCGCCTTCAGGTAGCGCTGCGCGACGCGGATCGCCAGCGGATAGTTCTTCTGCTGGAAGTAGATGCCGGCCAACGCCGCCGTGGTCCGCTGCTCGTTGTCGCCCGAGAGCCGCCCCGAGTTCAGCACGCTCTCGTACGCCTGCGCGGCCGTGCCCGAGTCGCCGGCCGCCATCGCTGCCGCGCCGCGCATTTCTTCCACCATATAGGTTTCGTACGGCGTCCGGTTCGGCACGGCGGCCGCCTGGGCGATCTTGCCCAGCGCGTCGCGATACTTGTGCGCCCGGTACAGCTCCTGTGCAGCCGCCAACGGTTTCGCCACGTCCGGCCGCAGCGCGTCCGCCGGCAGTGCCGGGCGGCCGAGCAGGCCCGCCGCGCCGAGCGCCGTCACCGCCATCATCCGCTTCCATCGTCGCTGGTTCATCGGCTCGTCCGTGTCGTCATTGCATGAACTGTTCGTTACCGATCAGGCCGATCTTGGTCGCGCCCACGCGTTGCGCGGAGGCGAGCACGGCGGCCACGTCCTTGTACGGCACCAGCTTGTTGGGGCGCAGATGGATCTCCGCTTGCACGGGTTCCGCCGCCACCTGGGTCAGTTTCGACTCGAGCGCCGCGCGGTCCGGCACCGGTGCGCCATTCCATGTCGTCGTGCCGTCGAAATCGATGTCGATCTGCACGATTTCCGGCGGCGCGGCCGGCGGCGGCGGATTACCCACCGGCAGGTCCATCTTCACCGAATGCATCTGAATCGGGATCGTGATGATCAGCATGATCAGCAACACCAGCATCACGTCGATCAGCGGCGTGGTGTTGATATCGACCATCACTTCCGGTTCGGCATTGCTCCCGCCCGAAGGCACATTCATTCCCATCGTCGACTCCTGTCGATCCACGTTGGCGCTTTAGCGCTTACGTGGATCCCATGCTTCGCGGTCGATCCAGCGTTAGCGCTTTAGCGCTTACGCGGGCCCCATGCTTCGCGGTCGATCCACGTTGGCGCTTCAGCGCTTACGTGGGTCCCATGCTTCGCGGTCGATCTGCGTCAGCACTCACGGTCGACCGGCGTCAGCGCTTCAACGCTCGTCGCCAGCCCCTTGCTCCACCACGATTCCGCCGTGCGACTATCCCCCGCGCGCCGGCGGTTCCGTAATGAACGACAGCTTCGCGATCCCCGCGCGCTCGCACATCGTGACCACCCGGCCGATGAACTCGTAGCGCGTGTTCTGATCGCCCCGCACGTGGACGCTCGGCTGCGGCTGCTGCTGCGACACGCCCTTCAGTTTCGCCAGCAGCGTCTGTGCATCCACCAGCTGCTCGCCCCAGAAGAAATCGCCGTCGCGGTTCACCGCGATCTCGATGCTCTTCGGCGTCGTCTGCAGCGGCTGCACCGTCTCCTTCGGCAACTGAAGCTGGATCGTGTGCGTCACGACCGGAATCGTGATCAGGAAAATGATCAGCAACACCAGCATCACGTCGACGAGCGGCGTCGTGTTGATGTTGGCGATCACCTCGTCGCTATCGTCCTGCCCGACGTTCATGGCCATCGCGCGTCTCCGTCAGCCGATCAGTTCGCGAGCGACGCAGCGGCCGGCGACGATGACGACGCGCGTACCGGTCGCCGATTGCCGGCCAGCAGCACCGTGTGCAGTTGCGCGCCGAAGTTGCGCACCCGCTCCATCACCGACTTGTTGCGCCGGACCAGGAAGTTGTAGCCGAGCACTGCCGGCACCGCGACGGCGAGGCCGATCGCGGTCATGATGAGCGCCTCGCCCACCGGGCCGGCGACCTTGTCGATCGACGCCTGGCCGGCGATGCCGATGGCCGTCAGCGCGTGATAGATCCCCCAGACCGTGCCGAACAGCCCGACGAATGGCGCGGTGGAGCCCACCGTGGCCAGGAAGGCGAGCCCGTCCTGCATGCGGTTCGACACGTTCGTGATCGAGCGCTCGACCGAGACGTCGATCCACGTGTTGCGGTCCACCGCTTCCAGCAGCGCGTCTTCATGATGCTCGCCGGCCTCAATCGCCGTTTCGGCGATGAACCGGAACGGCGACGCCTCGTCGAGCAGCTTGGCGCCCTCGGCCAGCGACGGCGCGGTCCAGAGCTGCGCATCCGCCAGCTTCGCGCGGCGATTGGCGCGCAACTGCTCCAGGAACTTCGTGATCATGATGTACCAGCTGCCCATCGACATGATCACCAGCAGGATCAGCACGAAACGGGCGACGAAGTCGCCGTTCTTCCATAGCGCACCGAGCCCGTACGGATTTTCGACGGCTTCCGTCGTGGCCGGTGCGGGCGGCGGAGCCGGCTCGGCAGCGGCCGGCGCCGGGGCCGGTGCGGCCGACGGCGCCGCGG
>NZ_VWWH01000063.1:0-45236 GCF_011753045.1 Burkholderia sp. Ap-955 | reverse complement strand
CGCGGCGGCGCGGGTGGCCGGGGTGGCCGATGCCGGCGTGTCGGCGGGCGTGGACGCGGGGGCCGACGCCAGCGACCACGAGATCGTGCGCGCGTCGCCGTCGAGCGCGACCTTCGTCGCACCGGCCACCGGCGTGCTCTCGTAGGTGCGCGAGAAGCGCTCGACCGCGAGCAGGCCGAGCGCGTTCGACGTCGTGGTCTGCCAGGCGCCCTGGCGCTGCAACGCGAGCAGGCCGGCCGTCACGCGCGGCATCTCGTCCTTCCACGCCGGGTCGCCCGCGAATTCCAGCGCGAGACGCGCCGCGTTGGTCTCGTTGCTGGTCATCAGCCACCACAGGTCGTCGTCGCGTGCGGTCGAGAACACGAGTTGCGTGCCCTGGTACGTCAGGCGTGCCCGCAGGATCTGTTCGACCTGCGCGCGTTTCTCGTCGCGTTGCGGGATGTCCTTCACGCGCGTCAGGATCGCGTGATAGTCGATCACCGCGGAAGTCGGCCACTGGTTCGGCGCGATCTCGATCGAGCCGAGCATGCGGCCCTGCGCGGCGCCGTAGCGCGACAGCGCCTCGATTGCGGCGAGCTTGCGCAGGTCGCGATCCTGGCGCGGCGCCCACGTGTTGCGCTCGAGGCGGCCGTCGACGAAACGGGCGAGCCCGGCCTCGAGCTGCGTGCGCAGGTCTTCCGGCAGCGCGAAGCGCGGGTCGAGACGGCTCGCCTCGTCGGACACCACGAGCAGGTACGACGACAGCGTCGCGCTGCCGGCATGCGAATCGTCGGACGACGGCGGGAAGTAGCTCGCGAGCCCGTCGCTGTCGAGATAGACGGGCATGCGTGCGATCAGCGCCTGCCATTGCGCGGGGTCCCGCAGGCCGATCGCGCGCGACGTCTGCTGTTCGAGGCAGCGGTACGGATAGCGCTCGAACCAGCGTTTCACGCCGGGCAGCCCGTCGGCGAGCTTCGACTGCAGCGACACGGCGATGCCGCCGCGCGGCAGGCCTTGCGCGTTGTTCGCCGCGCCGGCCGGGGAGGCGATCGGCACCGTCAGCGTGCCGTCGACTTGCGCGAGGGTCGCCTGCTGGACCGTGACCGGGAGCGCGGGCACGACCTTCTGCGCGACCGCCAGCGCGTCGGACGCGCGCTTGCCGCCTTGTTCGGCCGCTTCGATGCGCCAGTTCAGCGCACCGGCCGCGTCGAGCGCCTGCTCGGGCACGGTGATCGTCCACGCGACCTCGGTGGCCGTGTTGGCCGCGAGCGAGACGGTTTGCGGCGCGACGTCGAGGCCCGTCACGCGCGGCGTCACGACGACCTGCATCGCGCGGTCGGTCGTGTTGCGCAGCGTGACCTGCGCACGGAACGCGTCGCCTTCGCGCACGAGCGGCGGCAGGCCGGAGATCAGCTGCAGATCCTGCGTGCTGCGGATCGACGTGCTGCCGGTGCCGAAGCGGTCGGGGCCGACCGCCGCGATCGCGACGATCCGGAAGCGCGTGAGCGCGTCGTTCAGCGGCACCTCGACGGTCGCGCTGCCATTGGCATCCAGCGTCACGCGCGGATTCCACAGCAGCAGCGTGTCGAACAGCTCGCGCGTCGGCGCGCTGCCGCCACCGCCGCCGGCGGGCACGGCCTTGCGGCCGAAGTGTCGGCGGCCCACGATTTCCATCTGTGCCGTGGATGTCTCGACGCCGTACGCGCGTCGCCGCAGCATCGCGTCGAGCAGGTCCCAGCTGTTGTTCGGCATCAGTTCGAGCAGCGCTTCATCGACGGCCGCGACCGCGATCTGCGTGCCGGCCGGCGCGGGCTGGCCGTTCGGCAGCGTGACCTTCACGTGCGCCTGCGCCTTGCTGCGCACCGTGTAGCGCGTCGCGTCCGTCGTCACGGTCACGCCGAGTCGATGCACGCCCGTGCCGACCTTGATCTCGCCGAGGCCGTAGCGGAACGCGGGCTTCGACAGGTCGACGAACGCGGTCGGCGCTTCATAGTGGCGGCCTTCGCGCCAGAACGCGCGCGCCCATTCGACCGGTGCCTTCCAGCCCCACGTGAAGAACGAGTACCACGGCACTTCGCGAATCCGGCCGCGCAGCGCGAGCACCGACACGTAGACGTTCGGCCCCCACGATTCGCCGACCTTCAGGTCGACCGTCGGGTTCTTGCCGTTCAGCTCGACGATGTGCGTTTCCATCACGCCGCCGCGTTCGACCGCGACCAGCGCGGTCGCGTAGCGGAACGGCATGCGTACCTGGAAGCGGGCGGTTTCGCCCGGTTCGTACGCGGTTTTCTCGGGGATCACGTCGATCCGGTCGGTGTTGTCGCCGCCGAACCAGAGTTCGTCCTCGCGCGTGACCCACACCGACGTCGATGCGTTCGACGTGCGGCCGTCGCCGTCCTTGGCGACCGCGATCAGCTGCACGTTGCCGGCCTGTTCGAGCGTCGCGTCGCAGGCCATGCGGCCCTTGTCGTCGGTCTTGCCCGAGCACAGCACGCCGAGGTCGCGCGTGTCGCTCTTGTTGTCGTACGCATAGAAGCCGCCGACCATCCGCTTGCGCGACGACGTCGTGATGCGCGCGATGCCCTTGATCTCGATCGGCACCGACGCGCGCGGCTTGCCTTGCAGGTCGACCGCCAGTGCCTGCACGGGCACGCGCTGGCCGACCGATACCCAGCGGCCCGCCTTGATGCCGGCCACCACCGCGGCCGGCCACAGGATCGTGTCGCCGCGAATCGTCTGCACTTCGCCGTTCGGGTCGGCGAACGTCGCTTCGAGCGCGATGCGCTTCGGTGCGTCGACGTCGGGCAGGCCCTTGAGCGTGACCGAGCCCGCGCCGTTTCGGTCGAGTGTCAGCGGCAGCTTGTCGGCGATCAGCTTCGTCGCGTCGGGATCGTTGTTCGACGCCGACGCGTTGTCGCCGTCCTGCGAATCGTCGTCGGCATTGCCGTCGCTCCGGTCGGGGCGGTACGGCGTGAAGCTGAAATCCTCGAAGCGATCCGCGAACGGCGGCGAGGTCCACTTCATCAGTGCCGACACCTGCACCGGCAGGTTCGATGCGCCGCCGCCCGACACGTAGTCGATCTGCACCGCGAGCGGCGCTTCCTTCACGGCGACGAGCGGGCTCTTCTGCGCGTCGCGCGCGCCGATCGACCCCTTCAGCACCGGCAGGCGGAACGCCTCGACGCGGAAGCTGCCGCTGTAATAGGTGGCGGTCGGTGCGTCTTCCGGGCCGCCTTCGAGTTCGACGCTGTATTCGCCGAGCTTCGCGGCGGCCGGCAGCGTGAACTGCGTGTCCGCGCTGTGGTCGGCTGCCCACGTGAGCGGCAGCTTGTAGGTCTGGCCCGTGCCGAGATGGCGGATCGTCACGCGCGTCGGGTATTGCGACGGGAACGCGAGGCTCTGCAGCGTCTCGGCGCGGATGAAATGCTTCATCGACACGGTTTCGCCGGCGCGCAGCAGCGTGCGGTCGAAGACCGTATGCGCGCGCACGGTTCGTGCGCTGTCCGTGTCGGTCGGCACGTTGAAGCGCCACGATTCGATCCCGCGGTTCCAGCCCGAGCTGACGAACGCCATGTCGGGGCCCGTCTTCGGATCGTTCACGCGGGCCGACACGAAGTAGTCGTCGAAGCGTTGCTCCGAATCGGACGAACTGCATGCGCGCTTCGATTCGAACGCGCCGTCGATCTTCAGCAGGCCCTGCGCATCGGTCTTGCCGGATGCGATCTCGTCGCCGTTGCAGTCCGACACGCGGATCTGCGCGTTCGGCACGGGCTTGCCCTTGTCGAGCGTCGTGACCCACACGAGGTTGTTCTCGCGGCCCTGTTTCAGGTGCACGCCGAGGTTGGTGACGAGCACCGTGGTGCGCACGTACATGCTCGACGGCTTCGCGAGCAGCGAGCGGCCGAGCGCGGGCGACGCGAGTTCGAGCACATAGAAGCCGGGCTTGTCGATCGGCACGCCGACGACCTCGAACGGGCGCAGCGCCTTCGGGTCCGCCTTCGGCAGCGTCAGCGCCTGCACGCCGGGCTGGCCCTTGAGCAGCGTCAGCGAGCGCACGTCGATGCGGCGATCCTTCGGCGCGGGCGCCTTTTCGCCGGCTTCGCGCGGCACGTAAACAGGATGCTGGCCCTTGCGTTCGAGCAGGCCGGGAATCTGGCTGTCGATCGAGCCGGCCGTCATCGACCAGTTGTCGAAGCGGTCGACGGTGCGCATCCACTGGCGGATCGCGGTGTCGTCGTCGACCTTCAGGTTCGAAAACTGCGCGCCCTGGGTGTTGAGGCCGTCGATATGCAGGTCGGCCTCGACGTTGCGCAGCGTGACGGGCACGAGCGCGGGCGAATCGGGTTCGGCGAAGCGCTCGACGATCCCGAAGGTGCCCGACGAGAATTTCGCGAGCGGCGGCATCGGCGCGGTGCGCGTCGCGAGCGGGAACAGGTCGGCGTTGGACAGCGAACGGTCGGTCACGTCGCGCAGGCCCGACGGCAATTCGATCGTCAGGGCGGCCTGTTCGGGCAGCGGCGGGTTGAACGTGACGGTGGTGACTTCCTCGCTCTTGTCGTCGGCCGCGAAGGTCGGCGCGAGCGAACCGTCAGGGCCGCGCAGCTTGATCGCCTCGGCGTTCTTGCGCGAGATCGGTGCGTTGAACGACAGCGTGAGCGGGCGCAGCGGCGTGCAGGGCGCCTTCGCGTTCTCGCGTTCGCACGAGAAGCTCGCGGCGAACGGCGCCCGCACGGTGAAGTCGAAGCGCCGTTCCGTTTCGTTCGGGATCCCGCTCGGGCTCGTGACGCCCTTGCCGTATACGAGCTGCATCTTCGCGCTCGCCGGCAGTGCCTGGGCGCACGACAGCGTCAGCACGCGCGCGGCATCCTTCTTCAGGCCGAAGTGATCGAGCAGTGCGTTGCGTGCATCGTCGTCGGCGGCCGTGACGGGAATGCGGTTGCCGATGCCGGCTGCTTCGCACCAGATGTTCGCGAGCGCCGAGCGCGGTTCGGCCGGGCCGTTCAGCTTCAGCACGAACACCTGCCGTTCCTCGATCTCGCGCGAGCCGGGACGGACGTTCACCGGGAACGGACCGCCCGTCTGGAACGTGAAGCGGCGCGGGCCGCTGGCCGCGTTGCCGGCGACCGAGCGCAACGTGTCGTTGAGCGCGACCGAGCAGCGCACGCCGGGCGGCAGGTCGTTTTCGAAATCGTAAACCCAGGTCTTGTCGTCGAGCCAGTGACCCTGGCCGCGCGCGGCCGTGGAATCGTTGCAGGTGACGCGTGCGGGATTCGGCGCGGAGGCCGAGCCGAACGCGACCATCGGTTCGTCGAACTTGACGACGGTTTGCCGGACCTCGGTGACGGTGCCTTGCGGCGACACGCTCACCGTGCGCGCCGCACCCGCATGCAGCGACAGCGCGGTGGCGCCGCCGAGCGCCGCGACGGCGCCGATGCGCCAGAGCAGCCGGGTGGTGTGGTTGGTTCGTTTTGCTTTGTTCTGTTTGTCGTGCTGCTTCATCGCTCGATTGCCCTCGGAGGGAAGCTTTCTGTTTGATTGCACGCGATTCTAACCGACCGACCTGCGTGCGCATTGCGCTGCACAGTGTGTCGTCGGCGTGCGACACTGGTGTGCGTGCCGCAGATTTGTCGCGTCAACGACACAAAAATGCAGCGAAATGTCGATTGTCTCGGATTGCGGAACATTTAATGGACTATAAAAAGATTGTTCGATCCGATTTGTGCGCGTACATTTCAGGTCCGCGCCAATGTTTGAGAAATATCAAGCGTGGTTTTCCCGAATCCGGTGTTCGAGAGAAGGAAACATGCACAACGACAACACTCCCCACTCGCGTCGCACGGGCGACGCAGCCGTAACAGGCATCACACGGCGTCAATGGCTGCAGGGCGCACTGGCGCTGACGGCAGCGGGCCTCACGGGCTCGCTGGCGTTGCGGGCCCTGGCCGACGATCCCGGCACCGCGCCGCTCGACACGTTCATGACGCTCTCCGAAGCAGTGACAGGCAAGAAGGGGCTGAGCCGCGTGCTCGGCCAGCGCTTCCTGCAGGCCTTGCAGAAGGGTTCGTTCAAGACGGCCGACGGCCTGCCGCAACTCGCCGGCGCACTCGCGTCCGGTTCGCTGAATCCTGACCAGGAAGCACTCGCGCTGAAGATTCTTGAAGCGTGGTATCTCGGCATTGTCGACAACGTCGTGATTACCTACGAAGAAGCATTAATGTTCAGCGCCGTATCCGATACGCTCGTGATCCCGTCGTATTGCCCCAACAAACCCGGCTTCTGGGCCGAAAAACCGATCGAGAGGCAAGCCTGATGGCCGATACCGATACGCAAAAGGCCGACGTCGTCGTCGTCGGGTCGGGTGTCGCCGGCGCGATCGTTGCACACCAGCTCGCGATGGCGGGTAAATCCGTGATCCTGCTGGAAGCCGGCCCGCGCATGCCGCGCTGGGAAATCGTCGAGCGCTTCCGCAACCAGGTCGACAAGACCGATTTCATGGCGCCGTACCCGTCGAGCGCGTGGGCGCCGCATCCGGAATACGGCCCGCCGAACGACTACCTGATCCTGAAGGGCGAGCACAAGTTCAACTCGCAGTACATCCGCGCGGTGGGCGGCACGACGTGGCACTGGGCCGCGTCGGCGTGGCGCTTCATCCCGAACGACTTCAAGATGAAGACCGTGTACGGCGTCGGCCGTGACTGGCCGATCCAGTACGACGACATCGAGCATTACTACCAGCGCGCCGAAGAGGAACTCGGCGTGTGGGGCCCGGGCCCCGAGGAAGACCTGTACTCGCCGCGCAAGCAGCCGTACCCGATGCCGCCGCTGCCGTTGTCGTTCAACGAGCAGACGATCAAGAGCGCGCTCAACGGCTATGACCCGAAGTTCCACGTGGTGACCGAGCCGGTCGCGCGCAACAGCCGCCCGTACGACGGGCGGCCGACTTGTTGCGGGAACAACAACTGCATGCCGATCTGCCCGATCGGCGCGATGTACAACGGCATCGTCCACGTCGAGAAAGCCGAGCAGGCAGGCGCGAAGCTGATCGACAGCGCGGTTGTCTACAAGCTCGAGACCGGGCCGGACAAGCGCATCACCGCCGCGGTCTACAAGGACAAGACGGGCGCCGACCATCGCGTCGAAGGCAAGTACTTCGTGATCGCCGCGAACGGCATCGAGACGCCAAAGATCCTGCTGATGTCCGCGAACCGCGATTTCCCGAACGGTGTCGCGAACAGCTCGGACATGGTCGGCCGCAACCTGATGGACCACCCGGGCACCGGCGTGTCGTTCTACGCGAACGAGAAGCTGTGGCCGGGCCGCGGCCCGCAGGAGATGACGTCGCTGATCGGTTTCCGTGACGGCCCGTTCCGCGCGACCGAAGCCGCGAAGAAGATCCACCTGTCGAACATGTCGCGCATCAACCAGGAAACGCAGAAGATCTTCAAGAGCGGCAAGCTGATAAAGCCCGACGAGCTCGACGCGCAGATCCGCGACCGTTCCGCCCGCTACGTGCAGTTCGACTGCTTCCACGAGATCCTGCCGCAACCCGAGAACCGCATCGTGCCGAGCAAGACGGCCACCGACGCGGTCGGCATCCCGCGCCCCGAGATCACGTACGCGATCGACGACTACGTGAAGCGCGGCGCCGTGCACACGCGCGAGGTCTACGCGACGGCCGCGAAGGTGCTGGGCGGTACCGAAGTCGTCTTCAACGACGAGTTCGCGCCGAACAACCACATCACGGGCGCGACGATCATGGGCGCGGATGCACGCGACTCGGTCGTCGACAAGGACTGCCGCACGTTCGACCATCCGAACCTGTTCATCTCGAGCAGCTCGACGATGCCGACCGTCGGTACGGTGAACGTGACGCTGACGATCGCGGCGCTTGCGCTGCGGATGTCGGACACGCTGAAGAAGGAAGTCTGACCGTGCGGAAATCTACTCTCACCTTCCTCCTCGCCGGCTGCCTCGCGCTGCCGGGTCTCGTACGCGCGGCCGATGCGGCCGATCCGGCGCTGGTCAAGCGCGGTGAATATCTCGCGGTCGCGGGCGACTGCATGGCGTGCCACACCGCGAAGGGCGGCAAGCCGTTCGCGGGCGGTCTCGGCATGCCGGTCCCGATGCTCGGCAAGATCTACACGAGCAACATCACGCCCGATCCCGAGACGGGCATCGGCAACTGGTCGGCCGAGGACTTCGAGCGCGCGGTGCGCCACGGGGTGTCGAAGAACGGCGACAACCTGTATCCGGCGATGCCGTACGTGTCGTACGCGAAGATCAACGACGACGACGTGAAGGCGCTGTACGCGTACTTCATGCACGGCGTCGAGCCGGTCAAGCAGGCGCCGCCGAAGAACGAGATCCCCGCGTTGCTGAGCATGCGCTGGCCGCTGAAGATCTGGAACTGGCTGTTCCTGAAGGACGGTGTATACCAGCCGAAGCCGGCGCAGAGCGCCGAGTGGAACCGCGGCGCGTATCTGGTCCAGGGTCTTGCTCACTGCAGCACGTGCCACACGCCGCGCGGCATCGCGATGCAGGAGAAGTCGCTCGACGAGACGGGCGGCAGCTTCCTGTCGGGCTCGGTGCTCGCGGGCTGGGACGGCTACAACATCACGTCCGACGCCAACGCGGGGATCGGCGGCTGGACGCAGCAGCAGCTCGTCCAGTACCTGCGCACCGGCAGCGTGCCGGGCCTCGCGCAGGCGGCCGGCCCGATGGCCGAGGCGATCGAGCACAGCTTCTCGAAGATGACGGAAGCCGACATCGGCGCGATCTCGACGTACATTCGCACGGTGCCGGCCGTCGCCAGCGGCGATGCGAAGCAGTCGCGCGCGTCGTGGGGCAAGCCGTCCGACGACGGCGAGAAGCTTCGCGGCGTGCCGCTGGCAACGTCGGGCATCGATCCGGCGCGGCTCTATCTCGGCAACTGCGCGACCTGCCACCAGATGCAGGGCAAGGGCACGCCGGACGGCTATTACCCGCCGCTGTTCCACAACTCGACGGTCGGCGCATCGAATCCGACCAACCTCGTGCAGGTGATCCTGAACGGCGTGCAGCGCAAGGCCGGCAGCGAGGACGTCGGGATGCCGGCATTCCGCCACGAGCTGTCGGATGCGCAGATCGCCGCGCTGTCGAACTACCTGACCGGGCAGTTCGGCAATCCGGCCGCGAAGGTGACCGAGCAGGACGTCGCGAAGCTGCGCTGATGCGGCACGTGACGAAGCAGGGCGATAACTGACAAGAGGAGGAGCACAGCACATCGGGTTGTTGCCCGATGCCGGTTGTTGCAGAGCGGGGCGGGCGGCGCAGGCGGCCGCCCGTCCTGGTTCATTCGCAATCCGGTGCGCCGGGGCGGTTCCCGCCACGCGCATCGTTTTCGTTGATCGATACCATGACACCGAATCAACCGTTTCTCGCGTCCCAGCGCGATGTGCTGCTGCTGCTTGCCCGGATCCTGCTCGTGATCCTGTTCATCATGTTCGGCTGGAAGAAGATCGTCGATTTCCCCGGGACCATCGCGTTCATGGGTTCCGAAGGCGCGCCCGCGCCGATCATCTCCGCCGCGATCTCCGTCGTGATGGAGCTGTTCGTCGGGATCGCGATCCTGGTCGGTTTCCAGACGCGGGCGCTCGCGCTTCTGCTGGCGCTCTATACGATCGGCACTGGCATCATCGGCCACCACTACTGGACGATGACGGGCGGCGAGCAGATCAACAACATGATTCATTTCTACAAGAACATCGCGATCGCCGGCGGCCTGCTCGCGCTTTGCGCGGCGGGCCCTGGTCGCTTTTCGATCGATCGCGGATAAACGGACCCGGGGCGCGCGCATGGGGCACGCGCTGGAAGGTCGAGACTCCGAGGGGGGCATCATTTTGCGACTCAAATATTTCGCATGGCTGATCGCGGCTGCCACACCGGCGGCCGCTTTTGCACAGACGAGCGTCACGCTGTACGGCCGCGTCGACGGCGGCATCGAATACCTGAACCACATCGCGAAGCCGAATGGCGGCAGCGGGACCCGCTGGAGCGCCGAAAGCGGCGACTGGGGCACCAGCATGTTCGGGCTGAAAGGCATCGAGGATCTCGGCGGCGGGCTGTCGACGGTCTTCAACCTGGAAACCGCGTTCCAGGTGATGAACGGCCAGACGGGCGGCGGCCGCATGTGGTCGCGTCGCGCGTACGTCGGACTGAAGAGCAACACGTGGGGCCAGCTGCAGGCCGGCCGCAACCTGTTCATCGACAGCGACGGCGTGTGGGAATTCGACCCGTTCGTGCAGCAGGCGTTTTCGTCCGCATCGCTCGTGCGCGGCCGTAACTGGCAGCAGACCAGCAACAACATCGAATATCACAGCCCGGTGATCGGCGGCTTCGACGTGCAGGCGCAATACGCGTTCGGCAACCAGTCGCGCGGCTTCAACTACGGCGCGGCCGACGATTTCGGCCGCTCGGACGGGATCATGATCTCGTACCACTCGCCGTTGCTCGACGTGCGTGGCATCTACGACGAACTGCGCGACAACAACGGCAAGTTCAGCAACATCTTCACCGCGTCGCGCGAGTATTTCGTCGGCGCGAACGTGAAGGTGTCGAAGTTCAAGATCCAGGGCGCATATACGCACTACCAGGCGCCGGACAGCCCGGCAGGTGTGGCCGATCGCGCCGATCACTACTGGCTCGGCGCGACTTACACCGCGACGCCGCAATGGGCCGTGACGGGCGGCGGGTACTACGTGAAGGTGGGTGACGGCGGCGGCGATGCGTCGCACGATCCGTCGGGGCACGCGATGATGTACGTGCTCGGCACGACGTACAACCTGTCGAAGCGCACGTTCCTTTATGGCACGGTCGCGTATGTGCGAAACGGCGGCAACTCGAATTTCTCGCTGCTCGCGACGCCGCGCGACGCGACGTCGGGGACGAGCCCGATGACGGGTGAGTCGCAGACGGGTGCGTATGTGGGGATGATGCATACGTTCTGAAGGTAGGCAACGCCAGATACGCAAAAGGCACGGGTGATTGAACCCGTGCCTTTTGCGTTTACAGCGCTTGCGAAGCGTTCTGGCAAGCATGCCGATGTCGGGCGGAGGAATCAGAGGCATCGTATCGGCCGCGGCAGTTCTCACGTACCCAACCGCACGTTGCTCGACTATCCATTGGCCCGCAGAGGGCGCATGGCTTGCGCGAGCATTGCGTTGCGGGGAGTTCGCGCTCGATGGATTCACGGTTTCTGACGTTTATGGACTAGAGGCTTCGAGGTAAACGGCGGTTATTCGATTTATCGCTATCTGGCTGGCCCGAGCTACGGTGGGCGCTGTCGTTAGCGAATGCCGTGGCCCACGGGCTGCGTGCCGGTACCGCCTGACGGCATCGATTTGCGCGAAAGCATGACGTAAGCCACATCCGAGTTCGTTTTGATATGATGAATTCCGGTTCGGCCAGATGTGGTTTGAATCGTGTCTATGCCGAAGGCCTCTGTAGGGGCCAGAAAAAATTCTGGGCCGTTTCCTATTGCGAAGAGATACCAATCTGCCGCCCGGCGATGCTCGGCGGCCGTTTTTGTTACTACACGGTACGGGGTAGTTTGATGGTTTCCGATCTCCTGAACAAGGCGCTGCGCACGCAATACGTGCAACACGGACGCATTGTCCGCCTCGATACGCCGCTTGGCGAAGACTGGCTGGTCCCGCTCTATGTCCGTGGGCGTGCTTGCCTCGGGCGAGACTTCGAATTCACGATCGACGCAACGTCGACGCGACTCGAAACGATTCAGGCGAAGGCACTGATCCGGCAATCCGTGACGCTGTGGATTCGGCAGACGGACGGCAGCGAAATGCCGATTCACGGTTATGTGACTGCGTTCAGTCGCTTGGGCGGGGACGGAGCCAACACCTATTACCAGCTCCGATTCAATTCGTTCCTCGCGCTGCTGCGGCTCGGCAGCGACCGGCGCGACTGGATCGAGACTCCTGCGCAACAAACCGTGTCCGATGTGCTTGGGAAGTATCCGCAGGCGGCCGGTAACTTTACGTGGCAACTGCGTCAGGCATTGCGCTCGTATTCGCAGCGGATGCAATGGGAATCCGACTGGAACTACGTCCACCGTACATTTGAAGAACTCGGCCTTTTTCCGCGTTTCGATATCGCGCAGGACGGCAAGTCGCACAAGGTCGTCATCATGGACGATCTTTTCTCGGTTCCCGAGTTGAAGCAAAAGACCATTTTGTTTAGCCGCTCAGTGCAGAACGAAGAATTCGATGGTCTTAGCGAGTGGATCGATTCGCAGGAAATCCAGTCGGCCGAACTCGACACAGGTACGTTCGACTACAAGCGTCCGGATCTTTCGAAGCACGTCACGATGCCTGCGTTCGATCTTGACGATGTACCGGGGCTGGGTGAGCAGTACGAATACACCGGGTCGCATACGTGGTCCGATCGCGACATGGGCGAGGCTCAGGCAAACGTTGTCACCGAGGAATGGCGCTCACGCGCGCAACGCTTCTACGGCGTGGGCGCATTGCGTTGCGCATGGCCTGGCTGCTATGGGGTGCTGACCGGGCACCCGGTGCATGACGCACAACCGGATCAGGATCGCGAAATGGCGATTCTCTCGGTGAACTGGCTCATCCAGAATAACGTGCCGGGACTCGAGAACCTGATGCGTTTTCGCAGGAGCCTGCGCGCTGAAGTCGAGCAAGCGCGCGCGAGCGGTGCGGGTTCGTCCGTGCGCCATGACGACGGCGGCGTTGGATTCTTCCACGTCGAAATCGAAGCGCAACGGCGCCGCGTCGCGTTTCGTAGTCCGTTCGAACACAAGAAGCCGATCATGCAGCTTCAGACGGGCATCGTCGGCGGTCCCGAGGACGAAGAGATTTATACGGATGCGATGCTGCGTGCGAAGGTGCGGCTGACGTCCAATCGACTCAATGACGGCGACCAGAACGTGTCGGCGTGGATACGTGCGGCGATGCCCGATGCGGGCCGAAAGCGCGGCGGCATGTTTCCACTGCGCAAGAACGACGAAGTCTTGATCGGCTTCATCAACGGTGATTGCGATCGTCCCGTGATCCTGTCCAGAATGCACGGCGGCGAAAGCATGCCCGAATGGCACACGCACGGGCTGACCTCTGGCTTGTTGTCGCGCGAATACGGCGGCGAAGGCTACAACCAACTGATGATGGACGACGCCAGCGGGCAGAACCGTGTGCACTTGTACTCGACGAGCTATAGCTCCCATCTGCACCTGGGCTATCTGATCCAGCATTCGAGCAACACGCGCGGCGCGTTCATCGGGCAGGGCTTTGACCTCAAGTCATTGGGCTACGGTGCGGTGCGGGCCGAACAAGGGCTCTACGTTTCGACGCAACCCGCCGCGACGCAACCGATGAGCGCGACGGCGGCAACCGAACAACTGACCCGCGCCGAGGCGACGCTGGAAACAACATCAAAGGCGAGCCAGACGAATCGGGCGCAAAGCCAGCAAGACGGCCACAACGCGCTGAAGACCTTCACCGACGCGACGCAACACCCGGTGGCAGGCACAACCAAGGGCGGTCGCACGGCAGGCGGCGGCACGGGCAACGCGAACGGCTTCGCGAAGCCGATCATGCTGCTGTCGAGCCCCGAGGGCATTGCCGCATCGACGCAAGGATCGGCGCACATCACAGCAAACCAGCAGGCCAATGTGGTCGCCGGCGAGAACATCAACCTCGCAGCCGGCCGTGCGTTGCTTGCCAGCGTACTGGAACAAATCAGCCTGTTTGCGGAAAAACTCGGAGTGAAAATTTACGCGGCGAGTGGTCCGATCGACCTTCAGGCACAGAACGATTCGATGAGCTTGGCTGCATCGCAGGATGTGAAGATTACGGCGGGCAAGAAGATGTACCTGTCGGCCGACGAAATCTGGATTGGCGCGAACGGTTCGTATATCAAATTGACGGCGAACATGATCGAAAACGCAACGTCAGGCCAGATTGTGGAAAAGTGTGCGGATTGGGAAAAGGCCGGCGCGGCAAGCGGTACGCTGAAAAATCCGCTGCATTCGTCGCCGGTATCGGTCGATGGCGGGCGTTTCACCCTGTTCTCCGGTTGAATCGCGCAGCCGGTATCGTATCAACATAAAAAATTCTGAAAACCGAATCCGAGTCGGGAATCATGAGCAAAACAACGCCTAAAAAGAAGCACCATCCAGCGGCCGCTCCTCACTCGGCCCCCAAGCACGCCGAGCCGGTTGATAGGCCGCTGAGTTGGGCCTACCCGTTCACGCCCGCAGACAAGAGCGACGCGGCGGACCCGATGACGTATTTCAAGGCGCTCGCGAAGTGCGGGACCGGCTTTTTTCCGTTGGGCATCAGTGGCATGTGGCATGGGGGCGTGCACTTCGACGAAGGCAGTGCGCAAATGCTGACGCAGGATAGCGGCGTGCGTGCAATTGCGGACGGTAAGATCGTCGCGTACCGGCTGAACACGAAATACGAGGAAACGAAGTACCCGGACAATAGTCTGGCGCACTTCTCGACCGGTTTTGTACTGGTCCGGCATGAACTGAAACTGCCGCCGAAGCCAGCACCGAAAGAGCCTGCCAAACCAGCGTCGGCTCCTGCGTCGGCTCCCGCGCCCGCATCGACCACCGCCGCGCCTCCCACACCCGCGTCCGCTCCGGCCGATCACGCGCCAGCAAACAGCAAACCGGGGAACGACAAACCCCTCGTGTTCTTCAGCCTGTACATGCACACGATGGATTGGAACACCTATCAAAAATCGCTTGGACAAGCGAAAACCGACCGGCATCCGAATCAAGTACCTCTCTCGCCGATGTCCTATTGGGAAGGCGACCGCTATTATCGGGTGGGCGACAAGGCGAAGGACAAGCAAGCCGTTCCGAAGCCGAAAGCGCCTGCGCAGCCGCCTGCGAGGCGCACCGATGGGGCCGACGATCTGCCGATTAACAATACGAACGAGAACGCACCGCCGCCCGTCGATACCGATCAGGATGTCGCCCTGCCGCCGCCCGAGACGGGATTGCATATTCGAGAATTGCCGAACGGCAAGAGCAAGATTATCGGGATATTACCGACCGGGGCCGAAATCATTGCGGGCGAAGGCGATCCCGCCCACCCGGACTGGATCAAGATCAAGTCCATCAAATCGGGCACGGTTTTGTCTGCGGAAGTTGGTAAGCCGGTGTCTCCCCAAGCGCAGTGGAGCTACGTGTTCAAAGGGGAACTGGACGCCGTTGTCGATCCGCAGCCGCTTGATACGGTCGTGATCCTGAAGGAGCCGCAACGCGTCAAAGCGGGCGAAGTCGTCGCGCATGTCGGCCAGTATCAATGGCCCATGAAAGCCAGTCCGATACCGCCGAAGCCGAACTACCCGATGCTGCATCTCGAAGTATTCGCGGGGCCGGACCTGAAGGACTTCATCGATCGAAGCCGCGCGCGTGCGAAAGAATTGAACGAGAAAAACAAACCGCTTCTGGAAATCGAGCCGGGGGCCAAACTGGTCAGCGAAATTCCCACGCCCGATCAGAAACTGACTCAATCGGGGTTGAAGCTCGTGCCGATAGGCGATGTAAAAAAGGGTTCGCGCTGGATCAAGGTGCAGCCCAAGAGCGTGACTAACGTGCCCGCGAAAGGCAAACAGAAGGCCCAACAAAAGTTAGCGGACGTTGGCAATCCGCTGTGGGTCGAAAGCAGTCTGGCGAACACGATCAGCACGACGAACGTTGCGGGATGGCAGAACTTTCCGCTGGACGTTTCCAAGGCAAGCGGACCGGGCGCGGACTTCCGTGACGTGCTGCGTCGTACTGAACTCGACAAACTCGGTGAGGGCAATGTCGCGGTCGACGACAAGGGCCATCATTGGTGGAACATCACGGTTGGCTCGAAGGACGGCTCCGGCCTGACTGGCTGGGTGTGCGACACCGATCACCCTCACGTACAGCTTCGTAGCCCTTGGGAATGGCCGGGTTTCGAATTGGTGGACAACGGCAGCGTCAACCCCGCCGACATGTTCAAACGTCATATTCATACGACCGAGCAGTATATGGCGGACGAGGAAGGCACTGAGTTTTTGGGGGAAACTGCGAAGGTCAACGCTGGCGAACTCATCACAAAGATTGAAAAGGCGATCGATACGGACCACGACGGAAAGGTGACGGCGCAAGAACTGAAACACGCGCTGGAAACTCCGTGGATGGCCGAAGCGGTGTCGCATCTGGTCGTGCGTAACGAAACCGAATGGGGTGGCGGTCTGGGCAAGTGGGAAGAACTCACCCCGCTCATGCAGAAGCAGACCGAGATGTGGAAGACGGAACTTGAACGGCTCGCGAAGCTTCAGTGGTGGGAGCAAATCAAGGGCGTCGACGGCTTCCCCGCGGACCTTTCTCCTTGGCATCTTCATCCGATTGGGTTGATCGGGAATTTCACGGCGAAAGAGGTGACCATCGGTCACGCTCTTTCTGACGATGGGTTATGGTTTATATTTTCACACGAGGCGCAGGCTGGCACGACTAATCGATTGCATTGGCCCGGCGGAGCAAGCGGAGTTACGTTGGGAGCTGGATATGATATGAAGGGGCGCAGCGAGGCAGGGATTGCTGCGGATATGAAAGCCATTGGCCTGTCTGACGAAGCCGCCGCAGGTATCGCGAAGGCTGCGGGAAAACAGGATTCTGACGCCAATGATTTCGCAAAAAATAATCGAAACTTGGTCGATCTGACCCATGAGCAAGAGGTCGGTTTACTGCGCCATACCGTCAAGCCATATGAGGAAATGGTCCGGCGCTCAATAAAAATCGAACTCTCTCAGAATCAATTTGATGCACTTGTCAGCTTTGCCTACAACCCTGCGGCGCGATGGGACAGTGTGACGAATTTGATTAACGATGGAAAAGTTGACGCTGCAATGAGTAAGATTAAAGAGGGCATTAAATCAAAGGGAACGGTGCTTCCCGGTCTCGTGCACAGACGAGATGATGAAGTGAATTTGTATCAAGAAGGGCGATATGAAATGAACGGTGTGCCGATTAATCATGAATGATCGAACTTGTAAGTCCATAGGGGGTGGCATGTTGATAAGATTGCGAGAAATTTTTAAACTGATGTGGGTTGGGTTATTTATTTTTCTCCAGTCGTTGCAAGCTATTGCTGCCGAATGGAATCCAGTCATTGAAGGTCGGTGGGAAGTAGAGTCGGTGCACTTGAATGCTGATGCGGAGTGGACTCCAAGCTACGGATGGAATGATCCAAGGTTGGTAGGAAGGCTGTTCGTTTTTAAAAAAAATCAGATATGGACTGACGCCCCTGAAAATCAATCTTGTGCCGAAATAAATAGCAAAACCTCACAAACTAGCTTGCGCGAACTGATTTCATCAAGCATGTCTGGATTTGGAAATCCAGCAATAAATGCTACCGAAAAAAATTACAAAATTGATATTCCGGGATCAACGGCGGTTGATGTTATTCGGGTCTTTTGTGGTGCTCAGCCATGGCAAGGAAGTTTGGGGGCATCAAATAAAGAAAGTGGTGCGTGGATGTTTTCTCCTAGTTCCGGAAAACTTCTGCTGCGGTGGTATGGGGAAACGATTCTCACTCTAAAACGGGTTCGCGATAACGCGAAGCCTAATCCATCTTTCAACTGTAACAAGGCAAAGAGTGAAGTGGAGATGGAGATATGCGGCTCATATGAGCTTTCATCGTTTGATAAAAGCGTTGCTACATCGTTTTCACAATTGATCGAGCAAAGAAAATCGGCCGGGGAGTCGCTGGGCGACGCAATTGGCCAACAAAGAGAATGGCTTTCGAAGCGAAATTTATGCGGCAAAGATGCTACCTGTATTCTTGATGCAATGAAGGCGCAGCTTCTAAAGCTTGACGGCATGGGTCGAAATTAGCGAAAACTATCTAGGTCATTTCATGATGAACTTGATTCGCGTCGGTGACGACACTGACCACGGCGGCAAAGTCGAAACGGGCTCATCGACCATGAAATTCGATGGTCGCTATGTCGCTCGCAAGGGCGATCGCGTGTCGTGTCCGCAGCATCCCGACGTGTCACCGAACCTCATCGAGGAAGGCGATGAATCGATGAAGGACAACGGCATTCCGATTGCTCGACACGGCCATCGAGCAACATGCGGCTGTCACCTGATTTCGAGTCTTGTGTAACGCTACAACAGCGGCGCGAGGCCCGGCCGCGTCGGGCAACGAACGATCACGGAGCCGTCGTTCTTCGATAGCACGACGAGCTGCGTAAAGCTATTGGCTGGCGCGTACCGCGACAGGTATAGGTCGAGCTGAAGGATCAGCGTACCCATGCTGTTTTCAATGAACGCGCTCTCATCTGCCGCCATCACAATTTCGAAGCCTCTCACTAGGGCCGAATGCGGCTTGATTGCCAGTAGTCTCTCGACGACGTTTCGCTTGACGAACGAAATCGCCCCGACGTGTTCGGCGCGTCGGTCGCTCGGTGCAAGTTGGCGCATAAGTTTCACGAAGTCCGGCCACCCCCCGCGTGTCAACTGCGTCAGGTTGGCTGTCGTCAGTGCGAGCACGCGCCACTGCGCTTCCGACTCACGGGACGCGCTATAGGTCGGCGTCGGCTGTTTCAGCAGCGTAATCCAGCAAGGCACTTGATCGTTTTCGTTTTTCAGATCGCCCTTGAGGGAGCCGATCCGCATCCGCGATGGCCAGTCGCGATTCGTGCAGGTGAGGTCTGCACTCAATTGCAGCGGTGTTTTCGCCACCGCTGTCCCGTCCGCGCGTAGCAGTACGAGCGACGTTTCACGTCCGGGGTGATGGATTGCCGCGTAGGGATCGTGGCGCGTGATCCAGAACCGTTCGCCGGCCCCGACGCCCCACGCATTCAGCGGCGGAATAGCGGTCCCGTCTGACAGATCGCGAACCGCATCAACCGAATAGATGCCGCGTATGTCTGGTCGGCTCGGTTTCGGCACTACGGGATAATCCGCGACGATTTCGCCGCGCGACGACTTCACTCCCATATGCTTAAAAAGGTTCACGATTGGCGTACAGAACAATCCCATGTTGTCCGCCGATAGCGGGGTGAGCGCTTGCGCGACCCGCGAATCGGCGTGCATACCTTCGATCGCCAAATGCAGGGTTAATCGCAGCGCGCGATTCATTTGGTCGGGTTTAAGACATCGGCGTAAATGAATGTCGACAAAATCGAACTTGTCCGGAAATCCGACGTATTCCAGCAGCGGTTGAACCAGCGGCGAATTTTGCGACGGCAGCAGCATATCGTTCGGGCCGAACCCGACCGGCGTGACCGGTATCCCTGCAATTGGCAACCACCGTCCACTGTCGTCCGCTTCGATAAATGCGCCCCGGACGCGTAGCAGGACCGTATCCAGCAGCGCGACGACGGTCTGGCGTTCTCCAGCGAAATGGACGCGCAGCGTGTCGGGCGAAACGGCGCCGAGCGGCGAGGCGGCGACCGTCGGCTCAATCGTGATGGAGATGAAGCTGGTTGTGTTCGGCGGCAATGCGACTTGTGCCGGTGCGACGGTGCTGCGCGAGAATCGAGCGTTTGCGATGCGGATCGGCGCAAGCGTTACGTCATAAGCGGTTCGAAAGCGAACTTCCCCGCCGCGCGACGTGAGCTCCATGCCACGCGGCAAGACGACCGGCTTGCCTGGTAATTCCTTGATCGGATCGAAGCGAGCGATCGAACATGCGGGGAACGGTCGCAAGTAGTGCGGGTGCAAGACATGAAGCAGCGCTTCGGTGAACTTCGGTGCGCCGTCGTCCAGGTTGGCCCGGATTTCGGCTGCAATCAACGCGAATGCCTGCATCATCCGCTGGACGTGCGGGTCGTCCGTCTGTCCGCCTGTAAAGCTCAGGCGGGCGGCAATTCGTGGATATTCGTTGGAGAAGGTTGCGAACTGATTTTCCAGCTTCGCCAGTTCCTGTTCATAGTAGCCGCGCAGCTTGTCGTGCATATTCAACGTCGTCAGGCCCTGCAGGTCACGACGTGCGTCGTCTTATCCAACGGTCATCGTAGTCGAATCTTCATTCTCCGAGTTCTCGCAGCCCATTAGTCCGACGCCAAAATATGAGTCCGATGCGATTACGGTAACTGCACGACGGCGGGAAAAAGCCGCTTACGTTCGCATGCGATTGATATTCAGTAACCGATATTGATGGATTTTGGCGTCAGCCGTCGTTCCTTCAATCTCGGCGTGAATATGTTTCGCACTGTGAAATTCGAGAGGCGGCTCGTCGAGATAAAGTCGAGGCGGCAGCCGCCGACGCGGGACGGGATCGGCAGGGTGATGTTGGCGAGCACGCGTTTCTCTTCGTATGGACGTTCGAGGCCGTAAAGCATCCCCGCATGCGTGTCGCTGATGGACAGTGCGCGTTGAAGATAGCGGATCGGCCATCGCGTTCTCGAGAGTGATCGGTATGGACGGAGACGCGGAAAGACCCCGTCTGGAACCTGCGGGGCCAATGAGGCGTATTGCTGAGAGACGTCGAGTATCTCGGCGGCAGCGATGCGTCGCACGCTCCGTCGGGGCACGCGATGATGTGCATGCTCAGTGCTGACGTTATCGCAACGCGCTCTCTCGCGCGCCCCAGTCCGATCGGCGCGTCGTGCGTCAGAACACGCACGCCTCGGTCGTCGTCAGCGTCGCGAACGGCCCCCCAAGCGTCGCGTTGTGATGCGCGACGATCCGCTCGGCCGGCAGCTCCGGCGTGTCCATGCAGGTGTGCGCATCGGTTACGAGCACCGCGCGAAAGCCGTGATCGGCGGCGGCGCGGCAGGCCGTGTCGACGCAGTACTGGGTCTTCATTCCCGCGATGACGAGCTCGCCGATGCCGGCTTCGCGCAGCCATTCGGCGAGTCGCGTACCTGCGAAGCTGCTCGACTGCGCCTTGTCGAACACGATGTCGCGCGCCGTATCGATCGCGAGCTCCGGCACCAGCGCGGTCAGCGGCGTGCCGGGTGCGATCGGCGAACCGGCGGGCCCGGTGTGACGCACGGCGAACACCGGTGCACCGGCTTCATGCGCGCGATCGATCAACCGGTTGATGTTCGCGAGCACGCGTTCGCCGTCGTACGGACGCTCGGGGCCGTGAAACAGGCCGACCTGCATGTCGATGACGAGCAGTGCGCGTTTCGGGGAACAGACTTCTGGCATTGCGTTTCTCCTGAGTGGCCGATACGGACGGAGAAACGACAAGACCCCGTCCGGAACCGGCGGGGCCTGTGAGGGATGGCGCTACGACCTTGCGCGCACTCGCCGCACGAGCCCGCCGAAGGCGGTCGTGCGGGTCGTGGTCGAGGTGGTGGTCGTGATGTGGCGCATGGAGCGATCATGCACGATGCGCGCGCGCCACGTCAATCGCGCATCGCGCATCGGCCACCAGTCAGTCGAGCGCCTTCCCGGCCTTTTCATCCATGCAACGGACAGCAAGCAGCGTCATCGCGCCGCAGCCGATCGCATACCACGCAGGCGCATTCGGATTCCCGGTCGCCGCGATCAGCCACGTGACGAAGAATTGCGCGAAGCCGCCGAAGATCGCGACGCCGACGCTGTACACGAGCGCACCGCCGGTCGCGCGCACCGCGCGCGGGAACAGTTCGCCGAGCATCGCGCCCGTCGCGCCGATGTTGATCGCATGCACGATCGACAGCGCGGCGATGATCGACAGCAGCGATGCGGCGCCCGGCCAGCGGTTCAGCGCGATGAACGCCGGGTAGATCGCGGCCATCAGCACGATACGCGTCCACCAGACGATCCGGTTGCGTCCGTAGACGTCGGACAGGTGGCCGCCGATCGGCGTCACGAGCATCAGGATCGCGCCCGCGACGCAGCCGGCCGTCATCGACAACCACGTCGGCAGGTGCAGCACCTGCACGCCGTAGATCGCCATGTAGAACACGATGATGTAGTGGATCGATGTGCCGCCGATCGTCACGCCGAGGCCTGCGAATACCGCCTTGCCGTGATGGCGCAACACGTCGGCGAGCGGCAGCGAGGCGACCGGCTCGTCGTGCGCGGCGGCCGGCGCGGCGGCCGGCACTTCCTCGACGGTGCGGCGCAGCCAGTAGCCGAGCGGCACGAACAGCGTGCCGATGATGAACGGCACGCGCCAGCCCCAGCTTTCGAGTTGCGCGGCATTCAGCGTCGACGTCAGCGCGACGCCGGTCAGCGCGCCCGCGAGCGCGGCGAGCCCCTGGCTCGAGAACTGGAACGATGCGTAGAAGCCGCGACGATGCTGCGGCGCCTGTTCGAGCAGCAGCGTCGTCGACGCGCCGACTTCGCCGCCCGACGCGAACCCTTGCAGCAGGCGCGCGAGCACGAGCAGCAGCGGTGCGGCGAGCCCGATCTGCGCGAAGGTCGGCGCGACCGCGATCGTCGCGGTGCCGAGCGCCATCAGCAGCAGCGTGAGGATCATCGCCTTCTTGCGGCCGGCGCGGTCGGCATACATGCCGATCACGAGCCCGCCGAGCGGACGCGTGACGAAGCCGACGCCGAAGCTCGCCACCGCGAGCATCAGTTGCCCGAACGGTGAATGCACGGGAAAGAACAGCTTGCCGATCAGGATGGCGAAGAAGCTGTAGACCGTGAAGTCGTAGAACTCGAGCGCGTTGCCGACGGCGGCGGCCGCGATCAGCCGGCGTTTCTTCGCGGCGGCGCGTGCATCGACCGGCGTGCCGGCGAACGAAAGGGCGGACGTTTCCATGTGGGGCTCCCCGGTTGGGCGCGAAACGATGGGAAGAAGGGCCGTCAGGCCGCGAGCCAGGCTTCGGCGATGCGAACCCAGTAGCTCGCGCCGATCGCGAGGATGTCGTCGTTGAAGTCGTAGCCGGGGTTGTGCACCATGCAGCCGCCCTTGCTGCCGATCCCGTTGCCGATGAACGCGTAGCAGCCGGGGCGCGCTTCGAGCATGAACGCGAAATCCTCGCTGCCCATCAACGGCGCGGCGTCGGTTTCGACGCGTTCGGCGCCGAGCATCTGGCGCGCGATGTCGGCCGCGAACGCGGTCGGTTCCGCGTGATTGACGAGCACCGGGTAGCCGTAGTCGTAGTCGACTTCCGCCGTGACGCCGAAGCTTTCCGCCTGGCCTTTCGCGAGCGCTTCGATGCGGCGCGCGAGCAGCGCGCGCACGTCGGCGTTCAGCGCGCGCACCGACAGCTTCATCGTGACGGTTTCGGGAATGATGTTGAACGTCTCGCCGGCCTGCACGCTGCCGACCGTGATCACGGCCGCATGCTGCGCGTCGACCTCGCGTGCGACGATCGTCTGCAGCGCGACCATGATGCTGCCCGCGGCCGACATCGGATCGCGCGCGAAATGCGGCATCGCGCCGTGGCCGCCGACCCCGCGCAGCGTGATCGTCACGCGGTCGGCCGACGCCATCGCGGCGCCGGTGCGGAAGGCCATGTCGCCGGCCGCGCGGCCCGGCATGTTGTGGATTGCGAAGATCGCATCGCACGGGAAGCGGTCGAACAGGCCGTCGTCCATCATCGCCTTCGCGCCGCCGAAGTTTTCCTCGGCCGGCTGGAAGATCAGGTTCAGCGTGCCGGAGAACTGGCGCGTGGCTGCGAGGTGGCGCGCCGCGCACAGCAGCATCGCGGTGTGGCCGTCGTGGCCGCACGCATGCATCTTGTTCGCGTGGCGGCTCGCGTACGGCAGGCCCGTGGTTTCCGCGAGCGGCAGCGCGTCCATGTCGGCGCGCAGCCCGACCGTGCGCGTGCCTTGCCCTTCGCGCAGCACGCCGACCACCCCCGTCTTGCCGATGCCGCGATGCACGTCATAACCCCAACTGGTGAGCAGCTCGGCGACGAGATCGCTCGTGAGCGTTTCCTCGAATGCGAGCTCGGGGTGAGCGTGGATGCGGCGGCGCACTTCGACCAGCTCGGGTGCGATCGCGGCGATACCGGGGATGACGGGGTTCACGGCTTGCAGCATGGTGTCTCCTGTGGGGCAGGTGGGGGCGTTTGACGCACCTATGACGAGCAAGCATATAAATTTCTTTTGTGTACCAGAAGCTGATAAATTGCTTTGGTGCTCACCACCGGTTGCCGCTCGGGAATACCCTGAGCCGGCTTATACCGCGCAGCACAGGGTTTCCACGGATCTCGCGTCGCCGCCATGAAATACCATCAGCTGAAAGCGTTCGTCACCGTCGCGGAAGAGGGGAGCATTCGCGCGGCCGCGCGGCGCCTGAACGTGTCGCCGGCGGCGCTGACCAAGGCGGTCAAGGAGCTGGAGATCGCGCTCGGCGTATCGCTCGTCGTGCGCACCGCACGCGGCGTGCAGCTCACCGCGTTCGGCCAGCAGTTGCAGGTGCGCGCGCGGCTGATCGTCGCCGAAATGCAGCGCGCCCGCGACGACATCGAGCAGGCGCAGGGCGCGATGACGGGCTCGGTCGCGGCGGCGATCACGCCGGCCGCCGCGGTGACGATCCTGCCCGACGCGTTTCGCGCATTCCGGCGCCGCTTCCCGGTGGCGCGCGTCAACCTGATCGAAGGGTTTCCGGGCGTCGCGCTGCCACGCCTGCACGACGGCTCGCTCGATTTTGCGGTGGCCGTTGTCGTGCCCGAACTGCTGGCGGCCGAATTCGATCACGCCGAGCTCTATGCGAGCCGGTCGCTGATCGTCGCGCGCAAGGGGCATCCGCTCGCATCGGCCACGTCGCTCGCCGATCTCGTCGAAGCCGACTGGCTGATGAACCCGTCGCCGGAAAGCTCGACGCAGGTGCTGTTCAATTCGTTCGTCGCCTACGGGCTGCCGGTGCCGGCGCGCGTCGTCGAATGCCCGAGCTTCGGGCTCGCGCGCAGTTTGATGATGGAATGCGACCTGATCGCGTCGATGCCCGAGCAATTGTTGCAGGCCGAGTGGGCACGCGACCAGCTCGCGGTGCTGCCGATCCGCGAGCGCTTGCCGGGCGTCTCGGTGCAGGTCATCACGCGCCGCGACAGCCCGCTGACACCGGCAGCGGCGATGTTGCTCGACTGCCTGCGTGATTCCGCGCGGCGCAAGGGGCTGCGGTGAACCGTCGCCCGCGGCTGGCGATCTTCAATGCATCGTTATCCTGACGATTGGCCGTGCGGCATTGCCGTCATCCGGCGGGCACGTGGCTTGCGCCGCGGGCACGCCATTCGGGCGCATGCCGCGCGAGCCGGTATCATAGCGGCCGGCCCGCCGCTTCGGCCGGCCTCCAACAACATCGCCATCCGGCATCCAGCAATCAGAGGCATTTCATGACCAGTGCAACCCAATTCGACAACGTATCGGTCGTCAAGCGCGCGAACGTCTATTTCGACGGCAAGTGCGTGTCGCATACCGTGCTCTTCCCGGACGGCACGCGCAAGACGCTCGGCGTGATTCTGCCGTGCGCGCTCAATTTCGGCACGGACGCCCCCGAATTGATGGAAGTGCAGGCCGGCAAGTGCCGCGTGAAGCTCGACGGCAGCAGCGAATGGCAGACCTACGGCGCGGGCGAATCGTTCTCGGTGCCGGGCAAGAGCCGCTTCGACATCGAAGTGCTCGAGACGCTTGATTACGTCTGCAGCTACCTGTAACACGCAGCCGCGCTGCAAAAAGAAAAGCCCCGCCGAAGCGGGGCTTGTCGCAAGCGGATGGCGCAAGGCCATCCGAAGCGCCTGTTCTCGTTACAGGCAGGCGTTGATGTCGCCGGCCGACGATGCATCGCCACCGCGGAAACCCACCCAGGTCTTCGCATTGGCGGCGTTGGCCGGGCGCACGACGGCCGCGGCGCCATTCGGCGGCTGCTGGCCCGGCGCATACACGGCCATGGCGAGGCCGTTCGCGAGTTCATACTGCGACGTCACTTGTTGCTGTGATTTGTCGGCCCAGGTCTTGGCGATGCACTGCGCGACCTGGTCGGCGGGTTTCTGGCTTTGTCCCACGTTTTGCAGGGCAGAATCGGCTGCATGAGCAGAAAATGCCACGGTCAATGCGATGAGCGGTAAGTATTTCGCGTTCACGTTATCTCCCTCGAGTCGTGATTGATTGAGTGGGATGCGCAGCAGGACTGCGTAACAGTGAGATCGCATCGGGCGAGCACGGTTCCGGCTATTCCGAAACAAGATGTTAACGCGCTTGCCAAACGGCGGCTCCGATGCTGTGCACTTTGCTGCGGCACGGCATGCATCGTGTGCGGCACGACGTCATGCGCTGCGTGGTCGGCGCGCTGCCCGGTCGTGTGGTGCCGGTCGCGGCGATCGGCATGCGTGTGCATGCCGTGCCGCTACTCTTTATTTGATCGCGAAGTGGAATGGCTGATTGATGGCCCCGTCGCATGAGCACCATGATGACAAACTTTCGTCAGTCGAATTGTTAACCAACTTTAAACACGAGAATCGGCAGGTGCGATGCGGCACGCAAGGGCGTGCCGCATCGAGCGGAAGCGGTGATGCGAGCGGGTCGTGTGCGGCGAGAGTGCCGCGCCGCGCGGTGGGTCAGCCGGCCTTGCGCGTGCCGATGTCGCGCAGGTTGGCCGGGACGATCGGGCGGAAGCGCTCGCGCTTCTGTTCGTCGTCGAAGTGCTGGAGTGCGGGCTTGATCAGGTCGCTGCGCGACACGATGCCCGTGATGCGCATCGATTGCTCGTCGGCGACGACGGGCAGGCGTTCGAGGCCGAGCATCGCGAGTCGCGACGCGACGACGCGGCACGTTTCGTGCGCCTGCGCGACCGCAGGCGCGCGGTTGGCGAATGCGTCCGCGATCGGCGTGTCGGCCGCGGCCTGTGCGCGCTGCGCATCCAGCGTCGCGCGATCGACAAGGCCGAGCAGGCGGCCGTTCTGCACGACCGGGTACGCACGGTGTGTCTGCTTCGCGCCGAAGTACTGCGACTCGACGGCATCGAGCGTCGCTGCGCCGTCGATCGCGACGAGCAGGTCGGCCGACGTCATCACTTCGCCGATGTCGTGCCGCTCGAGCGGATCGACGCCGTATTCGCGATAGATGTGATAGCCGCGACGTGCGATCTTTTCCGTCATGATCGAGCGCTTCATCACGATGGTCGCGAAACCGTGGGCGACGAGCGTCGCCGCGAGCAGCGGCAGCAGTGCATTCGCGTCGTGCGTGAGGCCGAATGCGAACACGATCGCGGTCAGCGGGGCGCCAAGCGTCGCGCCGAGCGTCGCGGCCATGCAGACGAGCGGCCACAACGCCGGGTCGCCGCCCGGCAGCATCGGCGACAACACGGTGCCGAGACCGGCGCCGAGCATCAGCAGCGGGGCGAGCACGCCGCCCGACGTGCCCGAGCCGAGCGCGATCACCCACATCACGGCCTTCACGATCAACAGCGCGAGCGCGATCTTCAACGCGATGTGCTGATGCAGCAGGTCGCCGATCACGTCGTAGCCGACGCCGAGCGCGCGCGGCTCGAGCCAGCCGCCGATGCCGATTACGATCGCGCCGAGCGCGGGCCACCACATCCAGTGCACCGGCAGCTTTGCGAAGGTGTCCTCCACACGATACAGCGCTGCCGACAGGCCGCACGCGAGCATGCCCGACAGCAGGCCCGCGACGATGCACGACAGCAGCGCGACGGGCGTCGGTGCGGCGGTGGTCAGCGGAAACAGCGGATCGACGCCGAAGAACACGGCGCGGGCGAAACCGGCCACCGCGCAGGCGAGCGCGACCGGCAGGAAACTGCGCGGACGCCATTCGAACAGCAGCAGTTCGACCGCGAGCAGCACGGCGGCGACGGGCGTGCCGAACACGGCCGTCATGCCGGCGGCCGCACCGGCGACGAGCAGCGTCTTGCGCTCGGCGGCCGTGACGTGCACGCACTGCGCGATCAGCGAGCCGAGCGCGCCACCCGTCATGATGATCGGGCCTTCGGCGCCGAATGGGCCGCCGCTGCCGATCACGACGCCGGACGACAGCGGCTTGAGGATCGCAACCTTCGGCGACATGCGGCTCTTGCCGAACAGGATCGCCTCGATCGCTTCGGGAATGCCGTGGCCGCGGATCTTTTCCGAACCGAAGCGCGCCATCAACCCCACGATCAGCCCGCCGATCAACGGCACGACGATTACCCATGCGCCCAGCGCGTTGTTCGCCGGCGAGCGGTCGGCGAACGAGAACTGCTGGTAGAAGAACAGGTTCGTGAACAGGTGGATCAGGCTCAACAGCACGAATGCGGCCAGCGTGCTGAGCAGGCCGATCCCGGCGGCGAGCAACGCGATCCTGGGCAGGCGGTCGTTGGTCGCGAAATCGCGTTTGTGTGGTGCGTTCATCGGCGTGAAAAGAGCAGGGGTCAGTAATCGATCTGGGGAACCTGGAACGTGTCCTTGAGCGACTTCAACTCGGCGCGATGCATGGCCGCGAGACGCGCGAGCAGCGTTTCGCCGGCTTGCTCGAGGTGGACCTCGACCTGCCGGCGGTCCGCTTCGCTCGTCTTGCGCTTCACGAGGCCGAGCGCTTCGCAGCGCGTGACCAGCGCGACGACGCCGTGATGCTGCGCCTGCAGGCGTTCCGCGAGTTCGCCGATGGTCGCCCATTCGCGATGCGGATAGCCCTTGATGTGCAGCAGCAGCAGGTATTGCAGCGGCGTCACGCCTTCGCTTTGCGCGGCGCGTTCGGAGAAGCGCTCGAAGCGGCGCATCTGGTAGCGAAACTCGGAGAGTTGCTGGAAATCGCTTTTCGCCAGCGCGCGTCGGGTATCGTTCATCGGGGCGGTCGGACAGTCAGTTTCGGTGGCGTAAAATATATCACAACATGATATAAGTGGCCGAAATTTGGCGAGAAGAACGCACTCCGCGCTGCACTAGCCGTTACATGGCGTTACGTGCGCCGCATGCGTTACGCGGCCTCGCGCATTTGCGTTTGCCGATAGAGGCCCGTGACGAGATCCGTCTGGGTAATGATCCCGACGAGCCGGCGCGATGCATCGACGACCGGAATATGGTGGTGGCCAGAATGCGTAAACAGCGGGACGAGCGCGGTGATCGGCATCGTTTCCGGCACGCACGCGACGTCGCGCGTCATCACGGTGGCGACGTTCGCCGGCTGGCCGCCGAACGATTGCGGCAGCCGCGCCGACAGGCGGTGCCACAGCGGGGTCGGACGGCGCAGTTGGCGCGTGAGGTCGGCGCGCGTGACGATGCCGGTCAGGCGGCCTTCGCCGTCGACGACCGGCAGCGCTTTCACAAGATGGCGGTCGAGCAGCGCGAGCGCGGCCGTCACCGACGTCGACGGCGCGACTTCGATCGCATTCTTCGTCATCAGGTCGGCGCACGAGAGCTGGCCGAACGTGCGCGTATAGGCTTGCATCTCGGTTTCGCGCAGCAGCGCTTCGAGATCGTCCGGATCGACGTCGAGCCATTCGCCGCGGCGCTTCAGCACCGCATCGAGGTCGCTGCGCGCGAAGCCGCCGCGCGCCGGTGCGGCGCCGCCTGCCTGCGGTTTCGCTTCGGGGCGCACGCCGCCATGCGGGTAGCGGTGCCCGGTCAGCGCGTGATAGGCGAGCGCGGCCGACAGCAGGATCACCGATTGCAGCGCGATCGGCTCCAGCACGAAGCTGAACCCGAGCGAATGGATCGCCGGGCCGCCGACCACGGCCGTGAGCGCGACGGCGCCCGACGGCGGGTGCACGCAGCGCAGCACGAACATGCCGCCGATCGCGCACGCGATCGCGACCGCGGCGGCCGTGATCGGATCGGCGATCCATTGCGCGCACGCGACACCGACCGTCGCCGCGACGAGATTGCCGCCGATGATCGACCACGGTTGCGCAAGCGGGCTCGCCGGGACCGCGAACAGCAGCACGGCCGACGCGCCCATCGGCGCGACGAGCAGCGGCACGAGGCCCGGCACGCCGGGCAGCAGCCGCATCGTCGCGCCAACCGTCGCGATGCCGACGAGCGCGCCCATGCACGAGCGCAGGCGCTCGCGCCAGCCCAGCGACATCGGGTGGGGAATGAAGCTGTGCAGCCATTGCCGCAACGTGCGGCGCGACGACGGAGTGCCTGACGACATGGACGGTAAGCGGTAAAAGTGACGGCGCGGATGCGCGCAGCGACGAGCCGCGAATTATATCGTGTTGTGATACAAATTGTCGCGCTGCATCAAGCCGTTGCCCGCGCGCGACGCGCATTGCTTGCAAAAACCTTTCACGGAATGAAAGTTTGCGGGCCGGGCAATCGCGCAAATTTGTCTGCAGCGGCGTACAATTCGGGCCACTGAATCCCCCGTCATGCCAGAACCCCGTACGCGATGCCCGCTCTCCCGCCTTTCTCCCGGCACGGTGATCGATTCGACGTGGTTCGCGGCTGCGTTCCGTTCCCCACCTGACGCGAGCGCCGCCGACGCCTCCCCACTGACTCTCCCCAAGCCAATTCAATGGACATGCTCGAAAACATGCGCCTGTTCGTGCGCGTTGTCGAAGCCGGCAGTTTTACTGCGGTCGCGAAGGAAATCGACGCGACCACCGCGCAGGTGTCGCGCGCGGTATCGAATCTCGAAGCGCACGTACAGACGCGGCTGCTGCATCGCACGACGCGCCACCTCGGCCTCACCGAAAGCGGCGAACGCTATTTCGAGCGCGCGAAATCGATCCTCGCGGAAATCGACTACGCGAACGCGGAGGCGCGCAATGCATTGCTGCGGCCGAGCGGCAAGATGCGCATCCATGCGATGACGGGGCTCGGGCAGAGTCATGTCGTGTCGTCGATCGTCCGCTACCAGGAGGACAACCCCGACGTGTCGGTCGAGCTGACGCTCGCGCAGCGGATGCCGAATCTCGTCGAGGAGGGCTATGACGTATCGATCGTGACGGCGTCGCAACTGCCCGATTCGGGCTATGTCGCGCAGACCTGCGGCACGAGCTGCAGCGTACTCGTCGCATCGCGAGAATATCTGGCGCGCCACGGCACGCCGCAGTCGCCCGACGAATTGCCGAACCACGTGTGCCTGCGCCTCGATACGCCGGCATCGCCGGCCGGCGAATGGCGGCTCGAGCGCAGCGATGGCGAGGAGGCCGTCTATGAGCTGCAGCCCGCGCCGTTCCAGGTCAACGTGCCGGACGCGCTGTGCGTCGCGGTGCGCGCCGGGCGCGGGATCGCGTGCGTCGCGCTGTATACGGTGCTCGACGACATCCGCGAAGGGCGGCTGATCCGCGTGCTGCCCGAGTACCGGCTGCAGACGGTGAGCGTGTATGCCGTCTACGCGACGCGCCGCTATCTCGACGCGAAGATCCGCACGTTCCTCGACCACCTGCGCACGACGCTCACGCCCGCGCTGGAGAACGACCTGCGCGAACTCGACCGGCTGACGACCGAACTGACGTCGGGCGGCCGCAAGCGCGCGTGACGATCAGCGCGGCCGTGCGCCGCGCGAACCGCACGGGCCGCGGCGCGGTTCATGCGCGCGGCGCGATCCGAATCCGCTCGAAGCGGCCCGCGAGCCATCCGTACGCGGCAATGCCGAGCAGCCCGTGCGCGGCGACGAACCACAATGCGCCGGCGAACGAGCCGGTGCGGGCGACGAAATAGCCGATCACGAGCGGCGTGACGATCCCGGCGATGTTGCCGAGGCCGTTGAACACGCCGCCGCTCAGGCCGACCATCCCTTCCGGCGCCGTATCGGCGAGTACGGCCCAGCCGACTGCCGCGAGCCCCTTGCCGAAGAACGCGATCGTCATCAGCGCGATCACGACCGCGTTCGACGATGCGCCGTTCGCAAGCACGAGCAGCGTCGCCATCGCCATCCCTACGACGAACGGCGTCTTGCGCGCCTTCGACGGATGCATGCCGCGCCGGATCAGCCAGTCCGACAGCACGCCGCCGAGCACGCCGCCCGTGAAGCCGCAGATCGCCGGCAGCGCGGCGACCCAGCCGGCCTCCATGATCGTCATCCCGCGCCCCTTGATCAGGTAGATCGGGAACCACGTGATGAAGAAGTAGGTGAGCGCCGTGATGCAGTACTGGCCGACGTAGATCGCCCACAGGTTCCGGTGGCGGAACAGTTGCGACACGTCATGCCACGACACGCGCGGCCGATGGCGCACGCGGTTCGCTTCGAGATCGACGAGCGCGCCGTGCGCGCGCAGGTAGTCGCGCTCCGCGTCGCTCACGCGCGGGTGGCCGTGCGGCTCGCGATACCACGCGAACCACAGCGCGGCGAGCGCGACGCCGAGCATCCCCATCCACAGGAACACGTGCTCCCAGCCGAGCGCATGCGTGAGCCACGCCATCGCGGGCGTGAACAGCACGACGGCCATGTACTGCGCCGAATTGAACAGGGCCGATGCCGTGCCGCGTTCGGCGGTCGGGAACCAGCACGCGACGATTCTCGAGTTGGCCGGAAACGCCGGCGATTCGACGAGGCCGAGCATGAAGCGCATGACGAACAGCGCGAGCGTGGCGGACGCGCCTTGCACGGCGAGCCAGCCGACCGTGCCCTGCAGCATCGTAAAGACCGACCACAGCAGCAGGCTCAGGCCGTACACGCGCCGTGCGCCGAAGCGGTCGAGCAGCCAGCCGCCCGGGATCTGGCCGATCGCGTAGGCCCACGCGAACGCGGAAAAGACGATGCCGAGCTGCACGGGCGTCAGCCCGAGGTCGTGCGCGACGCCGGTGCCGGCGATCGACATCGTCGCGCGATCCGCATAATTGATGACGGTGACCGCGAAAATCAGCGCGAGGACCGCATAGCGGACGCGGCCGATCGTGCGTGAGGCGGCGGGTGACGCGGCAAGGGCGGCGCCGCTGGATCGGTTGGGCATGCGTGTCTCCTGGCCTCCGTCGAGCGGAGGCATCCGGTGTTGTAACGAGGGGCAGCCGTGCGGTGCGCGGTGATCAGCGCGTGACGCTGGTCGGCGGGCGCTGGCCCGCGAAGCACGCGGCGAGGTTGGCGAGCACGATCCGGCCCATCTCTTCGCGCGTTTCGCGGGTCGCGCTCGCACGGTGCGGCTGCACGACGACGCGGTCGAGCTCGAGCAACTCGGCCGGCACCTGCGGTTCGTTCGCGAATACGTCGAGGCCGGCGCCGGCGATCGTGCCGTCGGCGAGCGCGCGAATGAGCGCGGCTTCGTCGACCAGCTTGCCGCGCGCAACATTGATCAGGAATCCCTTGGGGCCGAGCGCGGCGAGCACGTCGGCGGTCACGAGTACGTTGCCGTGATCGGCCGATGCCGCGATCACGAGTACCTCGCTGTCGCGCGCGAGCGCGGCGAGGTCGGGCACGAAGCGATAGCCGCTGTTGCGATGCTCGCGCGGGCCGAAGTAGCTGACCGGCATCCGGAACGCCTGCGCGCGCTGCGCGATCGCGCGGCCGACGCGGCCCAGCCCGACGATGCCGAGCCGCTTGCCGGTCACCTGCGTCGCGAGCGGCTGGGCCGTCTTGCCCCAGCGGCCGGCACGCACGATGCGCTCGCCGGCACCGAGATCGCGCAGCGTCATCAGGATCAGCCCCATCGCCATGTCGGCGACGTCGTCGGTCAGCACGTCGGGCGTCGTCGTCACGTGGATGCCGCGTGCCCGCGCGCGGTCGAGATCGACGGCGTCGGTGCCGATGCCGCTGATCGCGACGATCTCGAGCGCGGGCAGCCGGTCCATCAGCGCGGCGGACAGGCCGTTCGCGCCGCCGGTCACGACACCGCGAATGCGTGCGGCCACGCGATCGAGCAGTGCGTCCGGCTGCTCGGCCGCATACAGCCGGTGCACCGCGTAACGGGCGGACAGTTCGGCGTCGATGGTGTCGGGGAGCGGCTGGGTGAGGAGGATGTCGATGGTCATGAAGGTCTCGGTCGTCGTGCGCGGCGCGGGCAGCGCATCAGGTGCAACCGAGTATAGAAATCGCATCGATATGCGTCTAACATCAAAAGACTATCGATTGATTCAAGAATTGGATGATTGAACTGCACCAGCTTCGCTGCTTCGTCGCGGTCGCCGAGGAACTGCATTTCGGTCGCGCGGCGCGGCGGCTCTTCATGACCCAGCCGCCGCTCAGCCGGCAGATCCAGCTGCTCGAGCATGCGCTCGGCATCGCGCTGCTCGAACGCAGCAGCCGGCAGGTCAGCCTGACCGCGGCCGGCGAGCGGTTTCTGCGCGACGCGCGGCACATCCTCGAATTCTCCGCACGGGCCGAGCAGGCCGCGCAGCGCGTGGCACATGGCGGCGCCGGCCGTATCACGCTCGGCTTCACGGCGGTCAGCGCATACCGGATGATCCCGATGCTGCTCGCGCATGCCGCGCACGCGCTGCCGGACGTGGACATCGAATTGCGCGAGATGGTGTCGACCGTGCAGATCGATGCGCTGGCGTCGCGGATGCTCGACGCGGGCTTCGTGCGCCAGCGTGCCGCGTGCCAGCCGCTCGAATACCGGCTCGTGCAGCGCGAGCCGATGCTGGTCGCGGTCGCGGAGGGCGCGCCGCTTGCCGCGTGCGAGCGCATCGGCCCCGACGATCTCGACCGGCAACCGTTCATCGCGTATTCGCCGAACGAGGGGAAGTACTTCCACGACCTGATCTCGGGCCTGTTCGCGAACGCGGGACGGCTGCCGAACTACCTGCATTACGTCGGGCAGACGCATACGATCCTCGGCCTCGTGCGCGCGGGGCTCGGCGCCGCGCTCGTGCCGGCGTCGGCGCGCGAACTGCATGTCGACGGCGTGGTGTTCCGGCCGCTGGCGGGCGCCGACGTGGCGGCCGAACTGTATCTCGCATGGCGCGCGGACAACGACAATCCGGCGCTGCCGGTGTTCAACGCGATGGTCGAGCGGTTTCTCGCGCAGGAGCACGGCGGTGCGTAACGGCATACGCCCGGAATACGTACGTGCGATGTGACAAGCTTTCAATTCGGAAGCTTGCGCAAGCGATGCCAAGCAATCCTGACCGAGCGCGACAGGTCGCAGTCCTGCGAATCCTTACCGTGTTGAAAGCTCGTTCGCTGCCGGTGTTCCAACGGAGGAACGCGGTGCTTCGCTGCACTGCGACAACTGCTTGACGCTGCATGCCGGTCGGCGCAGGATACGTCCGTGCATTTGGAGCGGGACGCGCCGGCCGCGCGGTTCCCGCACCCGCGATACGCAGAAGAACAACGATGAGCCTTTACGCACTCGTACCGGAATACCGGCCCCGCGTTTGTCGGCCCGCCGGAACCACGCTTCCCCCGACGCCCGTCGCGTCACGTATCCGTCATCCCGTTTCGTACCGTGCATCGGTACACTTTCCCGTCCGCGCGCGAGCCGCGACGATGAACGGCGCCCGTCTGGCGCGCCGCATCGCAGCGCCGTCTGCCGTTCCTCATCACCGCATCCTGAACGGCGCCTACACCGGCGTCTCGTGACGTCCGTCGCGCCCATCCTTGTATTGCGCCGCCGGCTTGCCCGACTGCCCGGCGGCACCGGAGTCCGAAGCATTTCGATTGAGCCTGAAAAAGGCAAACGCAAGCAGTTCGGTTCGAGGTTCAAGGAGAAAAACTCATGTCGCAGCTTTCGAATGAAGAAGCAAACGGCAGTTCGGGGAGTGGCAAGGTCAAGCTGATCAAGTGGGCGATCATCATCGCCGGCGTCGCGATCGCGGCACCGGCGGCGTTGTTCATCCTGAAGGGGGTGATCGCGCTCGTCACGGCGGGCGTCATCGGCCTCGGCGCGATCTATTTCGCGCCGGTCGTCGCGATGAAGTTCGCGAACCAGAAGGTGAAGATGATCGTCCAGGAGGCGCAGGCCAATCCGATCGAGACGCTGATCAACCAGCTCGCGGAAAAGCGCCAGGCGGCCCAGAAGTTCGCGGACAGCATCACGGCGTTCCGCACCGAGGTGAAGAACTTCGAGAACAAGACGGAGCTGTTCGAGAAGCAGTATCCGGACGATGCGCCGCGCTTCCGGCAGCAGCTCGACACGATGAAGCAGCTGCTCTCGTTTCGCGAGGGGCGTTACAAGCAGGTGCAGGCCGAACTGAAGAACTTCGCATCGGCGATCGATCGTGCGAAGGCGATGTGGGACATGTCGCAGGCCGCGCAGCAGATGAACAAGCTCGCGGGCCGGCAGGCGTCCGACACGTTCGAACAGATCAAGACCGACGTGGCCGTGGATTCGGTGATGCGCTCGGTCAACAAGGCGTTCTCCGAAATGGAGACGTCGCTGATGGATAACCCCGAGGTCAAGCAGGCACAGCAGCAGGCGGTGATGAACGCGCCGCACGCGCCCGGGCTCGATGCGACGACCCCCGCGCAACTGCCGTCGAAACAACAATAACTTCCTGCAGGCTCGCAACCATGAAAAAATTGCTTGGCGCCATCGCATTTCTGATCGTGCTCGTCGGCGTATGGATCGTGCATCAGGGCGGCCTGTCGACGCTGATTCCCGCGCATGACGCGGCCCCGGCCTCGACGTCCGCGCAAGGTGGCGACAGCGGCCCGTCCACGCAGACGTCGCCGTCGTCCAACGTGCTGCCGGCCGGCTTCACGCCGCAGGCCAGCGCGCTGAAATCGATTGCAGAAAACGGCATCGTGCGGATCTCCGTGCAGAACCCGAGCGAACCGTTCTTCGGCGAGGACAAGGGCACGCCACACGGCTTCAACGTCGAATTCGCGCGGCTGCTGTTCGCGGATCCGTCGTTCTCGCACGGCGGCAAGCCGGTCGTCGTCGATACGCGTCACGAGGTCGATACGTACCCGGGCGTCCCGAAGCAACTCCTCGATACGGACGCGAAGGGGAACCACGTGGTCGACGTGGCGATGGACGGGCTGACGTTCCCGGACAACACACCGTCGGGCGTCGTCTATTCGGTGCCGTACGTCGACGATTTCGGCTACTCGCTGATCGTGCGGCAGGGCTCCGCGATCCGCTCGACCGACGATCTCGCGGGCAAGACGGTCGGCATCCTGAAGGGTGACCCGGACGTGCGTGCGTTCGTCACGCGCCAGTACCCGAACGTGAAGTTCGTCGAGGTCGACGATTCCGATCCGGCCTTCATCGCGAAGAGCATCGACGGCCATACGGTCGACGCGTTCATCTACGACTATCCGTTCGCGGTCAGCTCGATCAAGAACACCGACCTGAAGTTCGCGGTGACCAAGCTCGACGGCTCGAACATCGCGTACAAGATAGGCGTGCGCGCCGACGACCAGGATCTGCTGATCTACCTGAACGCCGCGATCGCGAAGCTCAAGCAGTCGCCGCAGTATCTCGACTTGCTGCGCAAGTACTTCGTCAGCGACCAGGCGGTGACGACCGCGGCCGCGTCGGGCGAGCACACGTACGTGGTGAAGGCGGGCGACACGCTGAACCTGATCGCCGCGAGCAAGCTCGGCAGCGGCCAGCGCTATCGCGAGATTCAACGTCGCAACAACCTCGCCAACCCGAACCTGATCCTGGCGGGCCAGCATCTGGTGATTCCGGTGCGGTAACGGCGGCGCGACGTGAACGAAGGAAGCTGAAGGGACGTGAAGGACGGCGCGCGGCCCGGCGGAGAGGATCCGCCGGGCCGCGCGCTTTTCTGCGTCAGTGCGTAATCGACAGGAACAGGTAAGCAGCGAACAGCGACAGGTGCACGACGCCGTGCAGCACCGTCGTGCGCCCCTGGCTGAGCGTCAGCGTGCTGACCAGCAGGGTGAGCGCCAGCAGCACGGTTTCCATCGGGCCGATGCCCAGCGTGAGCGGCTGGCCGACCCAGATGAACACGGCCGCGACGGTTGGGATCGTCAGCCCGATACTCGCGAGCGCCGAACCGAGCGCGAGGTTCATGCTGGTCTGCAGGCGATTCGCACGCGCGGCGGTGACGGCCGCGAGCCCTTCCGGCAGCAGCACGAGCGCGGCGATCACGATACCGACCGCGGCCTCGGGCGCACCGAGCTGCATCACGGCGTGCTCGACGGCCGGCGACAGCAGCTTCGCGAGCAGCACGACCGCGACGAGGCTCGCGAACAGCAGCAGCATGCTGATCACGGCGGTGCGGTTGCTCGGCGCCGCCGCGTGAACGGCTTCGTTCGCGCTGTCGTGCGCGGCGAGGAAGTAGTCGCGGTGACGCACGGTCTGCACGAACACGAAGGCGCCGTACAGCACGAGCGACGACACGCCGGCGAACGCGAGTTGCGATTTCGAGAAGAACGGGCCCGGCGCGGCGTTCAGGTAGTTCGGCATCACGAGCGACAGCACCGACAGCGACGCCAGCACCGCGAGCGCCTTGCTGGCGCCACGGCCCTGGAAGTCCTGTTCGCCGTGCTTCCACGCGCCGACGAGCAGGCAGATACCGACGATGCCGTTGCAGATGATCATCACGGCGGCGAACACGGTGTCGCGGGCGAGGCCCGATTTCTCCGGGCCCGCGCCGAGCATCACCGACACGATCAGCGCGACTTCGATGACGGTCACGGCGACCGCGAGCACGAGCGTGCCGAACGGTTCGCCGACGCGGTGCGCAACGACTTCGGCATGGTGGACGGCGGCGAACACGGCGCCGGCGAGGGCGGCGGCGAACACCGCGATGACGAGGCCTTCGGCCGGTACGACGCGCGACAGCGCGAGGACCAGCCAGGCGGCAAGCGGGGCCACGAGGGTCCAGCGCGGGAGCTGGTTGGACGAGAGCGGCATGGAGGGTTTCCTTATGCGAGTGGCGGCGCGCGACGCGCCGTCACGGGTTGACGAAGCCCGGCCGTACTATCCGCCGAACGAGGATGATGAAACCGAAGGTGGGCGGCACGCAACGGTGCTGCCCTGGGTTCGCCGCCCTGAGGCGGCGAGGGGCGCGGGCGGGCCGGAGCCCGTCGCGAGATGAAACGATTCGATGCGGCCGGCCGCGAACGACGAGGCGAGCACGTGTGACGACGCACGGGCCGGCGGGTCGGTTCCGACCCCGGAAGGGCGGCCGGCGATGGACGGCGGTGGCGACATGTCACGCGGTTTCCCCCTGAAATCCGGCGATTTGTCGAATTTTATCAGGCGTTCGGGGGTCACTATCTCATATTCGAACTCTTTCATTGACCTTTCGGTTTACAAAAAGTGCCCCGACCTTTCGATTTTTTTGTCTTTGCCGTTTCCGTAACGATCTCTTGCACGACAAATTCGGGCTCGCCCTGACATAAATCTACCGACCGGTCGGTTTATAATCGCTCGCACCTCCACTTCATGACGGATCGCAAGCGATGGCTGTTTCTTCTGCACATTCGGTGAACTCGGGCGCGCTGGCGCCGTCGGCCGTCGTCGGCGTGATCGGCGCCGGCGCGATGGGCGCGGGCATTGCGCAGGTCGCGGCGGCGGCCGGCCATACGGTGCTGCTGTACGACCTGAACGAAGCAGCCTGCGACAAGGCGCTGGCCGGCATCCGCGCACAGTTCGCGCGCCTCGCGGAGAAGGGCCGGCTCGAACCGGAGCAGGCTGACGCGGCCGGCGCCCGGATTCGCGCGGTGCACGAACTGGCCGACTTCGCGGGCGCCGCGCTGATCGTCGAGGCGGCGGCCGAGCGGCTCGACGTGAAGCGCGAGATCTTCGCGACGCTCGAGCGCCATGTCGACGACGCGTGCCTGCTGGCGACCAATACGTCGTCGATCTCGATCACGTCGATCGCAGCCGGGCTGCGCGTGCCGCAGCGCGTCGCCGGCCTGCATTTCTTCAACCCGGCGCCGCTGATGGCGCTCGTCGAGGTGGTCAGCGGGCTCGCGACCGCGCCCGAGGTCGCGCAGGTACTGGTTGAGACCGCCGCCGCTTGGGGCAAGCAGCCCGTGATGGCGAAATCGACGCCCGGCTTCATCGTGAACCGCGTCGCGCGGCCGTATTACGCGGAGGCGCTGCGCGTGCTGAACGAGCAGGGCGGCGCGCCGGCATCGATCGACGCGGTGATGCGCGAGGCCGGCGGCTTCCGGATGGGGCCGTTCGAGCTGATGGACCTGATCGGCCACGACGTGAACTTCGCGGTGACCGAATCGGTGTTCCGCGCGTATTTCAACGATCCGCGCTACACGCCGTCGCTGATCCAGCAGGAACTCGTGAACGCGGGCTTCCTCGGACGCAAGTCGGGGCGTGGCTTCTATTCGTATGCGGACGGCGCGACGCCGCCCGCCCCGGATCTCGAAGCATCGCGCGACGCGCCGGCCGACGTCGCGCTGTTTGCGCAGGACGGCCCGGCCGCCGCGCTGCATGCGCGCTTCGCCGAACGCATTCCGGGCGCCCGGCAGTCCGGCGCGCATGCCGACGACCTGCTCGCAAAGGCCGGCCGCGCTTCGATCGCGCTGACCGACGGCCGTACCGCGACCGTGCGCGCCGCGCAGACGGGTGTCGCCGATCTCGTGCTGGTCGACCTTGCGCGCGATTACGCGCAGGCCGGGCTCGTTGCACTGACGCGCGCGCTCCAGTGCAGCGATGCGGCCTATGCGGATGCGGTGGGCCTGTTCCAGCAGGCGGGGTTTCGCGTCGTCGGCGTCGCGGACGTGCCGGGCATGGTCGCGATGCGCACCGTCGCGATGCTCGCGAACGAGGCGGCCGATACGGTGAACCAGGGCATGTGCTCGCCCGCCGATCTCGATCTCGCGATGGAGAAGGGCGTGAACTACCCGTGCGGCCCGCTCGCGTGGGCCGATGCGATCGGCATCGGCCGCGTGCATCGCGTGCTGTCGAACCTGGCGGCGAGCTACGGCGAGGACCGCTATCGCGTGTCGCCGCGCATCGCCGCGCTGCATGCGGCCGGCCGCACGTTCCGGTCGTAGCCGTCGCCCCCGTTACCTCGAACACGATAACGACATCACTCCATTGGAGGAGCACCCCGATGACTCACCCGACGCATCCCGCCGCCGCCCTCGAGCCGATCGAGACCGCCAGCCGCGACGAACTGCAGGCGCTGCAGCTCGAGCGCCTCAAGTGGTCGCTGCGCCACGCATACGACAACGTCCCGCACTATCGCCGCACGTTCGATGCGGCGGGCGTGCATCCGGACGACCTGAAGTCGCTCGCCGATCTCGCGAAATTCCCGTTCTCGACCAAGAACGACTTGCGCGACAACTATCCGTTCGGGCTGTTCGCGGTGCCGCGCGAGCAGGTCGTGCGCGTGCATGCATCGAGCGGCACGACGGGCAAGCCGACGGTGGTCGGCTACACCGCGCGTGACATCGACACGTGGGCGAACGTGACCGCGCGCTCGATCCGCGCGGCCGGCGGCCGCCCGGGCGACACGCTGCACAACGCATTCGGCTATGGGCTCTTTACGGGCGGCCTCGGGATTCACTACGGCGCGGAACGGCTCGGCTGCATGGTCGTGCCGATGTCGGGCGGGCAGACCGAGAAGCAGGTGCAGCTGATCCGCGATTTCGAGCCGAAGATCATCCTCGTCACGCCGTCGTACATGCTGAATCTGATCGACGAGATGGTGCGGCAGGGGATGGACCCGGCCGAATCGTCGCTGAAGATCGGCATCTTCGGCGCCGAGCCGTGGACGCAGGCGCTGCGCGAGGAAGTCGAGACGCGCGTGGGCATCGACGCGCTCGACATCTACGGGCTGTCGGAAGTGATGGGCCCGGGCGTCGCGTGCGAATGCGTCGAGACGAAGGACGGCCCGGTGATCTGGGAAGACCATTTCTACCCGGAAATCATCGACCCGGTCACGGGCGAAGTGCTGCCCGACGGCAGCCAGGGCGAGCTGGTGTTCACGTCGCTGACGAAGGAGGCGATGCCGGTGATCCGCTACCGCACGCGCGACCTCACCGCGCTGCTGCCGCCGACCGCGCGCGCGATGCGCCGGCTCGCGAAGATCACGGGCCGCTCCGACGACATGCTGATCGTGCGCGGCGTGAACGTGTTCCCGAGCCAGATCGAGGAGATCGTCGTCGCGCTGCCGCAGTTGTCGGGCCAGTTCCAGATCACGCTGTCGCGCGACGGTCACATGGACCGCCTCGACCTCGCGGTCGAACTGCGCTCCGAAACGGCTGCGTCCGTCACCGAAAGCGATCGCGCGGCGCTCGCCCGCGAGCTGCAGCACCGGATCAAGACGATGGTCGGCGTGTCGTCCGGCGTGACCGTGCTGGCCGCGGGCGGCATTCCCTCGACCGCGACCGGCAAGGCCCGGCGCGTGATCGACCGCCGCCAGGCGGCCTGATTCCCCTGTTTGCCGTTCAACCCGAGGAAACCTGTTCGATGGATGGATTGAAGACCCTGGCCGTCACGGTCGATGCGCGCGGCGTCGCAACCGTCGCGCTGCAGCGCGGCGACGTGCTCAACGCGTTCGACGAGACGATGATCGCCGAACTGACCGACGCGTTCACCACGCTCGGCCGGCGTGACGACGTGCGCGCGATCGTGCTCCGCTCGGATGGCCGCGCGTTCTGCGCGGGCGCCGACCTGCAGTGGATGCAGCGCGCGAGCGCGAACGACGCGGCCGCGAACCTGCGCGATGCGGAGCGGTTCGCCGCGATGATGCGCGCGATCCGGCAATGCCCGAAGCCGACGGTGGCGCGCGTGCAGGGCCATGCGTTCGGTGGCGGCGTCGGCCTGTGCGCGGCGTGCGACGTCGTGATCGCGAGCGATCACGCGCGCTTCTCGGTCAGCGAGGCACGCTTCGGGATCCTGCCGGCCGTGATCGGCCCGTATCTGGTCGAGGCGGTCGGCCAGCGCCAGGCGCGCCGCCTCGCGCTGACGGCGACCCAGCTCTCTGCCGGCGAAGCGGTCGCGATCGGGCTGATCCATCAGGCCGTGCCGCTCGATGCGCTCGACGAAGCACTCGACAAGACACTCGCCGAACTCGGCCGCAACGGTCCGAACGCGCTGATGGAGATCAAGCGCTTCTTCGATGGGATCGGCGAGTATCCGCCGTCGGATGCGCGCGCGGCGTTCACCGCGCAGACGATCTCCCGCGTGCGTGCGACGCCGGAAGCGAAGGAAGGCTTCGCCGCGTTCTTCGCGAAGCGGCCGCCGGCCTGGGAGGCGGGCGCCGAGTAAGGGGCAACCACGGGGAAACCAGGGGGAAACGGCGATGATCGACGGCACGGCGGGCCCGGCCGAATTTTGCGGCTCGGCCGCGGGCGCTTGCTCTACAATGCGTGACCTCCGGCGCGCTGCCGGCCCAGCCCCGACCGATTCTTCATCCGATGATCGTCAACCGCCTTATCTCCGAGATCCTGTTCGGCTTCACCGGCCTGATCGGCATCATCAACCCGATCGGCATCGCGTTCCTGTTTCTCGAACGGACCGAGGCGCTCACCGAGCAAGAACGCGATCTGCTCGCGAGGAAGGTCGCGTTCAACGCGTTCGTCGTGCTGATGGTCGCGTTCTTCGCCGGCACGCCGGTGTTGCATTTCTTCGGGATCTCGATGGAAGCGCTGCGGATCGGCGGCGGCTTCGCGGTTGCGGTGGCCGGTTGGCAGATGCTGAACGAGCCCGACGGGCCGGGCGGCGGCGACACACCGGTCAAGCCGATCGACGCGAACGCGATCATGACGCGCGCATTCTTCCCGCTGACCATGCCGCTGACGGTCGGCCCCGGCTCGATCGCGACCGCGATCGCGCTGAACGCGAACCGCACGCACAAGCTGTCGGAGTTCGCGCTGTCGAGCATCGTGTCGATCGCCGTCTCCGTGCTGGTTGCGATCGTGATCTGGCAGGTCTACAGCCGCTCCGCGCTGCTGTCGCGCTACCTCGGCAGCGAAGGCACCAAGGTCGCGAAGCGCGTGTCGGCGTTCCTGCTGCTGTGCATCGGCGTGCAGATCATGCTGACCGGCTTTTCCGCGTTCCTGCAGCCGATCGCCGACCAGGTCAAGTAAAGCGGCCGGCGCCGCTGCGCACGCCCCGCGCAGCCGACGCCGCGCGCGCCCTCGCGCTCGCGAGCACTTCCTTCGCACCTTGCGGCGACGCCGCACGCATTTTTGCCGCCCGGGATACCATGCGACGGTCCGGCGGATGCGCGGCGCGCATCCGGCCGTCAGCTCAACTTCAATGGCGAGGCGTGCAATGGAATACGTGAAATTCGGATCGACAGGACTGGAAGTGTCCAAGCTGGTGCTGGGTTGCATGACGTTCGGCGAACCGTTACGCGGCACGCATCCGTGGACGCTGCCGGAAGCGCAGAGCCGTCCGATCATCCAGCGGGCGGTCGAAGCCGGCATCAATTTCTTCGATACCGCGAACATGTATTCCGACGGCACGTCGGAGGAGATCGTCGGCCGTGCGCTGCGCGATTTCGCAAAACGCGACGACATCGTGATCGCGACCAAGGTGTTCTACCGGATGCGGCCCGGGCCGAACGGCGCGGGGCTGTCGCGCAAGGCGATCATGACCGACATCGACCAGAGCCTGAAACGGCTCGGCACCGACTATGTCGATCTCTACCAGATTCACCGCTGGGACGACGGCACGCCGCTCGAGGAGACGCTCGAGGCGCTGCACGACGTCGTGAAGGCCGGCAAGGCGCGCTATATCGGCGCGTCGTCGATGTTCGCGTGGCAATTCGCGAAGGCGTTGCACACGTCGAAGCAGCACGGCTGGACCCGCTTCGTCAGCATGCAGAACCACCTGAACCTGCTGTATCGGGAAGAAGAACGGGAAATGCTGCCGCTGTGCGAAGACGAAGGGATCGCGGTGATTCCGTGGAGCCCGCTCGCGCGCGGCCGCCTGACGCGCAACTGGGACGAGTCGACCGAGCGGCAGCAGAGCGACGCGGTCGGCCAGCGGCTTTACGATGCGACGGCGGAGTCGGACAAGGCGGTCGTCGATGCCGTTGCGACGATCGCGGCCGCCCGCAACGTGCCGCGTGCGCAGGTCGCACTCGCCTGGGTCGCGCAGAAGCGCGGGGTCACCGCGCCGATCGTCGGCATTTCGAAGCCGCAGCAGCTGGACGATGCACTGGCCGCGCTCGAACTGAAACTGACCGACGACGAGATCGCCACGCTCGAACGCCCGTACGTGCCGCACGCGGTCGCCGGGATCAACTGAGCGGCGGCGCCGCGCGGCCGTCAGCGCGCGGCGTCGAGCATCGGGTAGGTGAACAGGCCGAAGTGGACGACGTTCAACCCCGCATGCGCGAGCGCGGACGCGAGCAGCCCGCCGCGCCGCCAGGCGAGGCCGTAGCCCACGCCGGCCACCGTGCCGAGCACGATCCATTGCCAGCCGCCGGCCGCATGCGCGGCGCCGAACAGCACCGCGCCGATCGCAAGCGCGGCCCACGGCCCCCATGCGAACGCGCGCAGCGCGCGGGTCAGTCCGCCTTGCACGTAGCCGCGGAACAGCGCTTCCTCGGCGAGTGTCACGATCAGCAGGTTGTTCACGAGCCACAGCCACCCCGACGGCGGCCATTTGGGTGCCCAGCCGACCATCCCGAACGCGAGC
>NZ_VWWH01000062.1:0-45555 GCF_011753045.1 Burkholderia sp. Ap-955 | reverse complement strand
AAGATCGTCGCGAGCACGAACAGCGCGCTCATCCACAGGATGGCCGACTGGCTCGACAGGAAGTACTTGAGGAAGAACGCCGAATCGGCGCGCGCGAGATCGCCCTGGTAGATCTGGATCGACAGCAGCGCCAGCACGGCGATCGACGCCATCATCAGCCGCGCGGGCTTCCAGCGCCAGCCGAGCGCGATGAGCGCCGGCACGGTGCCGATCATCACCGCCTTATCGTAGTAATCCATGTGCGCGTTGTAGTGCACGAGCGCATAGCCCGCGCCCACCACGAGCGCCAGTGCGAACAGCCAGTCGAGCAGCGACAGGCGCGCGAGGAACGGACGGTCGTCGAACAGCGGCGCCGTAACCGGAGCCTGGGCCGACGCCCGATGGGAAGAGGAAACTTGCGTGAGATCCATGATGTTACCGGGTGGAATTCTCGGAATCGGAACCGCCGCCGGCAGGCGGACGGGCCGTCGATGCCGCACCGGCCGGCGCGGCGTCGCGAGGTGCGGCGTGCAAGGCGGCACCGGCCGCGTCGCGCGTCTGCACGAACTCTTTCTCGAAATCGAAGGTCTTGCGGGCCGTGGACATTGCCATCACCACATCGACGCCCGAACCAGCGTCCTTCAACCAGAACCAGAGGCGCCGCTCGCGCACGTAGAACATCGAGAAGATGCCGGCGACCAGCAGCAGGCTGCCAAGATACACCAGATTCTTGCCGGGTGCGCGCGTCAACTGAAATACCGAAGCTTGCACCTGCTTGAATGAGTCAAGCTGCAAATAGACCGGTGATCCATACAAAAAGCTGTCGGATAGCGCATTGATCGCGTTCTGCACGAAGCGGATCGTGTCGGTGCCCTGCTGCGCCGCCGGCTCGCCCGCACGCTCGCGCGCGATCTGCCAGACCTCCCACATCGAGCCCTCGAGCATGCGCAGCAGCAGGCTCGCGGCCTTCTCCTGCTCGGCCTTCGGCACCGAGCGGTCGATGAACGTCGCCACGGCCTGGAAGCCACCGATCGGCTGGCCGTCGGCGCCACGGCCGACGCTGTCGTCGCCCGCCGCAAAAAGGGTCAGCACCTTCAACGCGCTGTCCTGCAGGCGGCTGCGCAGCGATGCGTCGGTGCCCGGCAGCGAACGCTGCGCGAAGCGTGCAGCGGCCTCGGCGCGCGCGGACGGATCCTCGAGCGCGGCACGCAGGTGCATCCATTCGCCGATCGAATCCTGGCTGTCGGCCGGAATCCGCATGTAGCGGAACGGGTCGTTCGGGCTCGCACGCACGCCGGCGAGGAACACGCGCTCGCCCTTCATGTCGACGGGCAGCATGTAGTTGTTGAATTCGCGCGCCTGGCCGTCCTTGCCGCGGATCTTGTACTGCACGGACGGGCCGATGTTGTGGAGCTGCGTCGGCTTCGACGTCTTCGCGCCGGAGCCGAGGCGTTCGTCGAACGCTTCCTTCAGCGAGCTCGTCGTCGCGACACCGCGCACGTCCGGCTTGCCGTTCGCGTCGGCCATGTTCTCGACGTTGATCGCACGGAAATCGGAGAACTCGATCGTGTCGCCGTCGTTGCCCGGCATCTGCAGCGGCGCCGAACTGCCGATCGTCCCCTTCACGGGGAAGGTCTTCGCGTTGCCGCCCGTCATCGGGTAGGCCGTCATCTGCATCTGCGAGCCGCCGTCCTGGAAGCTCGACTGGTAGATCGACACGCCCTTGTACGTGAACGGCTTGTTGACCTCGACGCGCGCCGGGATCTTCTGGCCGGTCTCGCGATCGATCACGACGATGTCGCTCGCGAACAGCTTCGGCATGCCCGTCGTGTAGTAGTCGACGATGAACTTGTTGAGCTGGATCGAGAACGGCAGGTCCTGGATCAGCGAGCCGCTCGGCTGGTTCAGGATCGCGGTCGACACGAACTGCCCCTCGGGCACCCACGCGTAGCCGCGGAACGTCGGGTTCGACGCGGACAGGCGATGGTCGGGTGAGATCTCGCTGATCGTCGCGCTCGTGTTGACCGGGCTCTTGCCGAACATCCACATCTGGAATTTGATCGGCAGGTTGCTGTCGAGCAGGCCGCCGATACAGATCACGACGATCGCGAGGTGCGCGGAGATGTAGCCCCACTTGGTCATCGCGCCGCGCTTCGCGGAGATCAGCGTCGCGCCGTCGTTTTCACGCACGATGTGCTTGTAGCCGGCCTTGGTGACGAACGTGGCGAGCGTCGCCGTGACGGTCGCGCGCGTGCCGGACGTCGTGTATTCGGCCTTGTGGTGGAACGCCCGCAGGCTGCCTTCGCGAACCTTGTCCTTCCAGCTCTTCGCATCGGCGAGCATCTTCGGCGCGTTGCGGATCACGCACAGCGAGATCGACACGACGAGGAAGATCAGGATCAGCATGAACCACCACGCGCTGTACACGTTGTACAGGCCGAGCGAGCGGAAGATGTCCGCCCAGAACGGCCCGAACTGGTTCACGTAGTTCGGATACGGATCGTCCTGGGTCAGGACCGTGCCGATGATGCTTGCAATCGACAGCACCACCAGCAGCGCAATCGCGAAGCGCATCGAGCTCAACAACTCGACCGCGCGCTTCGGTGCGCCCTGACCCGACTTCGACTGCAACCCCGACGTGGTAACGCTCATTCAAACTCCGACTCAGGGGAAACAGCCCCCAACGCTCACTTTGATTATTGCCCCGAAGGGGCGGTCAGCACGCTCGGGACGGCCGGCGCGCGCTGACAAAAAAGAAGGGCGAGGCAACCGCAACGATGCGGCGCCCCACCCTTTTCTTGTTCTGACTCCGGCCGCCCTTCGGGCGCCCGGTCATTCCGTTCGCGACTGACCGCTCAACGCAGGCCCGCGATGTAATCCGCGACGGCCTTGATCTCGTTGTCCGACAGCCGCGTTGCGATCTGATGCATCGCCTCGTTGTTGTTGCGCGCGCCGGCACCCTGCTGGAACGCGGTCAACTGCGCGACCGTGTAATCGGCCCATTGCCCCGACAGACGCGGGTACTGGACCGGGATCCCTTGCCCTGTCGGCCCGTGGCAGCTCGCGCAGGCGGGTACGCCCTTCTCCGCGATGCCGCCGCGATAGATCTTCTGGCCGATCGGCACGGTTGCCGCATCGCGTGCGGTGCCGAGCTTCGTCGTCTGCGACCCGTAGTACGCGGCGACGTTGCGCATGTCGTCCGCGCTCAGCGCGCTCGCGAATCCGACCATCACCGCGTTGTTCCGCACCGGCCCCTTCGCGCCCGGCTGCGTCTTGAAGTCGTTCAACTGCTTGACCAGATATTCGGGATGCTGGCCGGCAAGCTTCGGGAAACCGCCCGATGCGCTATTGCCGTCGGCGCCGTGACACGACGCACAGACCTGCCCGGCAATTGCCTTGCCACGGTCGAGATCCGGCTTTGCCGCATCCGCCGCGTTTGCCTCCGCTACGAAACCTACGAACCCTGCTGCAACCTGAAGCACCATCAGAGACTTGCACAGTCGATTCATTCGCACACCCTGTTTCGTCTTGTGGGAATTTGAGGTTCTGCAAAAAACGACGGCGTTCAGTCTACCGCAGAAGCTACATAAAAGCGCGAGGCAGGCGCCCGGTAGCCTTCGGTAAAACCGCCGTATTGTACAATATCGTGTTGAAAGCTCCCGCGCCTATCGGGGCTACCCCGCCTCCACCAAGCGGCTCGCGCCGCCCGTCCTTCCGGTTCCCATGGCCTTTCTGCTCCATCAAGCCCGCTTCTACACGACCGTCAACCATCTGCGCGACCTGCCGCCGACGGTCCAGCCGGAAATCGCGTTCGCGGGCCGCTCGAATGCCGGCAAGTCGACGGCGATCAACGTGCTGTGCAACCAGAAGCGGCTCGCCTTCGCGTCGAAGACGCCCGGCCGCACGCAGCATATCAACTACTTCTCCGTCGGCCCGGCCGCCGAGCCCGTCGCGAATCTCGTCGACCTGCCCGGCTACGGCTACGCGGAAGTGCCCGGCGCCGCCAAGGCGCACTGGGAAATGCTGCTGTCGTCCTATCTCGCGACCCGCTCGCAGCTCTGCGGCCTGATCCTGATGATGGATTCACGCCGTCCGCTGACCGATCTCGACCGCCGCATGATCGAGTGGTTCGTGCCGACCGGCAAGCCGATCCACACGCTGCTGACGAAGTGCGACAAATTGACGCGGCAGGAAAGCATCAACGCGCTGCGGACCACGCAAAAGGGGCTCGATGCGTATCGTGACCAGGGTGTTCAGGGCAAGCTGACGGTTCAGCTGTTCTCGGCGATGAAGCGCATTGGGCTCGACGAGGCGCACGAATTGATCGAAAGCTGGGTGCGGCCGTCCGTCGCCGACGAAAAAAGCGAGCCTGTAGCACAATGATCGGGCAACGCGCGGCCGGGATCGGCGGCGCGCACCTGACGGCGCCTGCGGTTTCGGCCGGCTCATAAAAAAACCCGCCGTTGAACGGCGGGTCAAACAGCCTAATCGAAAAACGACAGGCACCCGCTCAGGGAGGAGAAGCGGGGAGCTGCACGCGACGCGTGCCGCTCGATCGCTATCATATACCAACGCTCCCGAAAATGACCTAAGGGTTCCGTAAGGTCTTACTGCCCTGATTTCTACCCAATCGCCATGAGCTTCCATCCGCTTCATCGTCCGCGCCGGATGCGCCGCGACGACTTCTCCCGGCGCCTGATGCGCGAAAACCGCCTGACCACCGACGATCTGATCTATCCGGTCTTCGTCGTCGAAGGCACCAACGAACGGCAGCCGGTGCCGTCGATGCCCGGCGTCGAACGCGTGTCGGTCGATCTGTTGATGCACGCCGCCGAGCAGTGCGTCGAACTGGGCGTGCCCGTGCTGTCGCTGTTCCCGGCCATCGAGCCATCGGTGAAAACGCCTGACGGCCGCGAGGCGGCCAATCCGGAAGGCCTGATCCCGCGCGCGGTGCGCGAGCTGAAGAAGCGCTTCCCCGAACTCGGCGTGCTGACCGACGTCGCACTCGACCCGTACACGAGCCATGGCCAAGACGGCGTGCTCGACGAAAACGGCTACGTGATCAACGACGACACGATCGAGATCCTGATCGACCAGGCGCGCGCGCAGGCGGAAGCCGGCGTCGACATCGTCGCCCCGTCGGACATGATGGACGGCCGCATCGGCGCGATCCGCGAAATGCTGGAAAGCGACGGCCATATCCACACGCGAATCATGGCCTATTCAGCCAAGTTCGCGTCGGCGTTCTACGGCCCGTTCCGCGACGCGGTCGGCTCGGCATCCAATCTGGGCAAGGGCAACAAGATGACCTACCAGATGGATCCGGCGAACAGCGACGAAGCGCTGCGCGAAGTGCGCCTGGACATCGACGAAGGCGCCGACATGGTGATGGTCAAGCCCGGCATGCCGTACCTCGACATCGTGCGCCGCGTGAAGGACGAGTTCCGCTTCCCGACCTACGTGTACCAGGTGAGCGGTGAATACGCGATGCTCAAGGCCGCCGCGATGAACGGCTGGCTCGACCACGACAAGGTCGTGCTCGAATCGCTGCTCGCGTTCAAGCGTGCGGGCGCCGACGGCGTGCTCACGTACTTCGCACTCGACGCCGCGCGTCTGCTGAAAGCGCAACGCTAAGCGCCTGCCGGCAGGCGGAAAGAAAAACGGCGGGACACTTCGGTGTCCCGCCGTTTTTTTTTGCTGTCGATCGCAGCCGTATGCCTTGTCGATCGTCAGCTCATGCCACGCAAGCGCGCCGGTTCGCCACCCGCACGCTCGCGACCCGCATGGTCATACCGTCGGGACCGCAGCCCGGTCGAGACTGCGCAGGAACGTCTCGGCCGCCTGATAGCCGACTACGCGCCCGATCTCGTTGCCGCTTCTATCGAAGAAGATGATGCCCGGCGGTCCGAACAGGTTGAAACGCTTCAGCAGCGCCTGGTCGTCCGGGTTGTTCGCGGTGACATCCGCGCGCACGAGATGAAGCTGCGCGAGCCGCGCCTGCACGCGCGCGTCGGTAAACGTCAGATGCTCCATTTCCTTGCAGCTCACGCACCAGTCGGCGTAGAAATCGAGCATTACGGGCTGGCCCGACGTCTTCAGCAGCGTGTCGAGTTCGCCACTCGAGCGCACCGATGCGAACGCGGGCCCATCCTGCGCGGCGGCGGCTGCGCCTGCCGCCGTCGTGCCGCCCGACGCAGCCGTGCGTGCCGCCAGCACCGCCAACGGCTTGACCGGATCGGTCGATCCCGCGGCCAGGCCGACGAGCAGCGTGGCCGCCCAGATCGCGAGCGCAGCGCCCACGCCACGGCCGAGGCGACGCCAGATGGACGTGGTGCCGGCATTCGGCGTGAACAGCCCGAGTGCCGCGGCCGCGATCAGCAGCCACAACGCAGCGAGCACCATCTTCAGGCCACCGGCCAGCACCGGCCATACGATCCACAGCGCGGCTGCGAGCAGCACGATGCCGAAGAACACCTTCACGCCGTCCATCCATGCGCCGGCGCGCGGCAGTACCGTCCCGGCGCCGACGCCGACGACCAGCAGCGGCACGCCCAGCCCCAGCCCCATCGCGAACAGTGCAGCGCCGCCGAGCAGCGCATTGCCCGTGTGCGCGATGAAGGCGAGCACCGCGAACAGCGGCGCTGTCATGCATGCGCCGACGACCAGCGCGGACAGCGCGCCCATCGCCGCGACCGCAACGAAATGGCCGCCCTGGCGCGCGCTCGATACCTCCGCAGCGCCGTTCTGCCAGCGCGCGGGCAGCGCAATGTCCTTGCCCGAGATCAGCGAGACGGCAAACGCGGTCAACAGCACGCCGAACGCGCCGAGCACCCACGGGTTCTGCAGCCACGCGCCGAGGCTCTGGCCGACCAGCGCCGCGGCAATGCCGAGCACCGTGTAGACCAGCGCCATGCCGACCACATAGGTCATCGACAGCGCGAAACCGCGCGCATGCGTCGCGCGCGTGCCCTGGCCGATGATGATCGCCGACACGATCGGAATCATCGGATACGAACACGGCAGGAGGCTCAGCACGACGCCCGCGACGAAATACAGCGCGACGATCGTGAAGAAGCCATGCCCTTCGAGCAGCGACTGCGCGAAATCGGCGCTCGTGACCTTGTCGAACCAGCTGTCCGCGGCAGCCGCATCGCCGGACGACGGCGACGACGACGAAGCGGCGCCCAGCGCGGCGCCATCGACCTTCACGACGTGCTCGGCCGGCGGATAGCAGATGCCCTCGTCCGCGCACCCCTGCGACGTCACCGCGAGCTCGAACGGTCCCGACGCCTGCTTGACGGGCACGTGCACGACGACTTCGTCACGGTAGGTCTCGACGTTCTTCTGGAACGTCTGGTCGAACTTCACGTGGCCGGCCGGGAATTGCGGATCGCCGAGCGTCGCCTGCCCGCCCTTCACCGCGAACGCGAACCGCTCACGGTACAGGTAATACCCGGTGGCGACCTTGAAGCGGACATCCACCTGTCCCGGCGATTCGCTTGCACTGAACTTGAATGCAACCGACGGATCGAGGAAATCGTCGGCCGCGCGCGCGACCGACAGGCCGCCCAGCACGAGCATGAACGACAACAGGACTGCGAGAAATCGCAGCGCGCGCACGCGCACGGGAAGCGCCATACCGTTAAACATGAAATAGACGTTGAGTTTCGCTGGTCACCCACTGGCCGTACGCGGCCGATGCCGTCGTCTGCCACGAGACGATTTCGGGTGTCTCGTAAGGATGATGCGCGAGAATAAATCGCTCCAGTTCGAGCGCCCGCACGGGGCTCGTCTTGAACAGCAACTGGATCTCGTCGGCCGTTTCGACCTTGCCCTGCCAGTGGTAGCGCGACCTGATCGCGCCGAGCTCCGACACGCACGCGGCAAGCCGCGCATCGAGCGCACCGTCTGAAAGCGTCTTGGCGATCTCGGCATCGGGCACCGTCGTCAGCATCAGCACCACTATCATCCGCGCCCTCCTGGCTGGTCTATCGGCTCCCGCCGACGCGAATTGCCCACCTGGGGCGCGCGCCGGCTGCCCCGTATCGTAGCGCAGCCCGCGCAACGCTGCCGGCGCCGCCCTGCGACAATCGATCGCAGCCGGCGCCGGAAAAACAAAAAGGGCCAAGCAATTGCTCGGCCCCTTTCAGATACTGCTGCGTACCGGAAGCTTACTCAGCTTCTTGCACGTTTTCCGTTTCGTCGACTTCCGGACGATCGAGCAGCTCGACCAGTGCCATCGGTGCGTTGTCGCCCACGCGGAAGCCGAACTTCAGCACGCGCAGGTAGCCGCCCGGACGGTTCGCGAAACGCGGACCGAGCACGTCGAACAGCTTCGCCACCGAGTCACGATCGCGCAGGCGGTTGAACGCCAGGCGACGGTTTGCCAGCGACGGCTTCTTGCCGAGCGTGATCAGCGGCTCGACGACTTTACGGAGTTCCTTCGCCTTCGGCAGCGTCGTCTTGATGACTTCGTGCTCGATCAGCGAGTTGGACATGTTACGGAGCATAGCCAGACGGTGGCTGCTCGTGCGGTTCAGTTTCCGCAGACCATGACGATGGCGCATTTCAGTTTCCTTGATTCAAAGTTTTGATCCAGCTCTTCTATCGCACCTCGATGGGTGCACGGGCCGGTAACGAAAAAAAGCAAGATGCGGATTTTAAAGGAAAATCCGCATCTTTGCCAACTACAGTAACAACCGGGCTTACTTGTCGAGACCAGCCGGCGGCCAGTTTTCGAGCTTCATGCCCAGCGTGAGACCGCGCGAAGCGAGCACTTCCTTGATCTCGTTGAGCGACTTGCGACCGAGGTTCGGCGTCTTCAGCAGCTCGTTTTCCGTGCGCTGGATCAGGTCGCCGATGTAGTAGATGTTCTCGGCCTTCAGGCAGTTCGCCGAACGAACCGTCAGCTCGAGATCGTCCACCGGACGCAGCAGGATCGGATCGATCTGCGGTGCACGCGACGGCGCTTCGGCTGCCGTTTCCGTGCCTTCCAGCGCCGCGAACACGGACAGCTGGTCGACCAGGATGCGGGCCGATTGACGGATCGCTTCTTCCGGCGTGATCACACCGCTCGTCTCGATGTTCATCACGAGCTTGTCGAGATCGGTACGCTGCTCGACACGTGCGCTTTCGACAGCGTAGCTCACGCGGCGAACCGGCGAGAACGATGCGTCGAGGACGATGCGGCCGATGATCTTGGCCGTGTCTTCGCCGTAGCGACGAACGTTGCCGGGCACATAGCCGCGACCCTTTTCGATCTTGATCTGAACGTCGAGCTTGCCGCCCTTCGACAGGTGCGCAATCACGTGATTCGGATTGATGACTTCGCAGTCGTGAGCCAGCTCGATATCGCCGGCCGTGACAACGCCTTCACCTTCCTTGCGCAGCGTAACCGTCACTTCGTCACGGTTATGCAGCTTGAACACCACGCCCTTCAGGTTCAGCAGCAGGTTGACGACGTCTTCCTGCACGCCATCCAGCGTCGAGTACTCGTGCACCACGCCTGCGATCGTCACTTCGGTCGGCGCGTAGCCAACCATCGACGACAGCAGCACGCGGCGAAGCGCATTGCCCAAGGTATGGCCGTAACCGCGTTCGAACGGTTCCATGACCACCCTCGCGTGGTTCTCGCCCAGCGATTCCACGGCGATGATCTTGGGTTTCAGCAAACTGGTTTGCATGGGCTTTCCTTTTCAATACCCTCGGCTCGTTACACCGATAAGGCTGACCGGTAACAACCAGAAAATAAACAGCCGAGGCCCCTCCTTGCGCAACGCAATCGGGGTACCTCGGCCGTCAATCGGATTAACGCGAATACAATTCGACGATCAGGCTTTCGTTGATGTCGCCTGCGATTTCAGCGCGTTCCGGCATTTGCTTGAACGTGCCTTCGAACTTCTTCGCATCGACTGCAACCCAGCTCGGCATGCCGCCTTGCTCGGCCAGCGACAGCGCTTCAACGATACGCGCTTGCTTCTTCGCCTTTTCGCGGATCGCAACGATGTCGCCTGCCTTCACTTGCTGCGACGGGACGTTCGCGACGACGCCGTTCACGGTGATCGACTTGTGGCTCACCAGCTGACGCGCTTCAGCGCGGGTCGAGCCGAAGCCCATGCGATACACGACGTTGTCGAGACGCGATTCGAGCAGTTGCAGCAGGTTTTCACCCGTGTTGCCCTTGCGGCGGTCGGCTTCAGCGAAGTAGCGGCGGAACTGACGCTCCAGCACGCCGTAGATACGCTTGACCTTCTGCTTTTCGCGCAGCTGCGTACCGTAGTCGGACGTACGTGCGCCCGAGGTACGGCCGTGCTGACCCGGCTTGCTGTCGAGCTTGCACTTGTCGGCGAGCGAGCGGCGTGCGCTCTTCAGGAACAGGTCGGTGCCTTCACGGCGGGACAGCTTGGCCTTCGGGCCGATATAACGTGCCACTTTGCATTCCTCTATCAATCAGTCACGCAGATCTGAATCCGCGCTAGTTCGCGCCCTTTGGGGCGAACGGTGGGCTTAGTCAATCAAAAAAGCAACGCCCGTCGACGCTGAGCGGCGACAGGCAATGTGCTAGCACGAACGTGCCAGCACACCTTTAGATACGACGACGCTTCGGCGGACGGCAGCCGTTGTGCGGAATCGGGGTGACGTCCGAAATCGCGGTGATCTTGATGCCGAGGCCGTGCAGTGCGCGCACTGCCGACTCACGACCCGGGCCCGGGCCCTTGATCCGCACTTCCAGATTCTTCACGCCGTATTCCATCGCGACGCGGCCAGCCGACTCGGCTGCAACCTGAGCAGCGAACGGCGTCGATTTGCGCGAGCCCTTGAAGCCCTGACCGCCCGACGTCGCCCATGCCAGTGCGTTGCCTTGGCGATCGGTGATCGTGATGATCGTGTTGTTGAACGACGCGTGAACGTGAACCACGCCTTCAGCGACGTTCTTCTTAACCTTCTTGCGAACGCGTTGCGCCGCGGTGTTCGAAGCCTTAGCCATTACGTTTTCCTGTAACTGTCAGTTCCGCTTACTTCTTCAGCGCTTGCGCTGCACGACGCGGACCCTTGCGAGTACGTGCGTTCGTACGCGTACGCTGACCGCGCATCGGCAGGCCCTTGCGATGACGAACACCACGGTAGCAACCGAGGTCCATCAGGCGCTTGATGTTCATCGTCACTTCACGGCGCAGATCGCCTTCGACGACAAACTTGCCCACTTCTTCACGCAGCTTTTCCAAGTCTGCGTCGGTCAAGTCCTTGACCTTCTTCGAAAAATCGACGCCAGCTGCCACGCAGATGCTGCGCGAACGGGTGCGGCCGACACCAAAGATTGCCGTCAGGCCGATCTCGGTGTGCTGGTGATTCGGGATGTTAACCCCTGCGATACGAGCCATTGTTTTTCCTCAAACAAAAAGCGCAAACAAACGCGCGGTCAGCCTTGGCGCTGCTTGTGGCGCGGATCCGAGCTGCAGATCACGCGAACGACGCCTTTGCGCTTGATGATCTTGCAATTGCGGCAAATGCGCTTAACCGATGCCATCACTTTCATGATAATACCCTTTTTTCAAATCACTTCGCCCGGAACACGATCCGCGCACGAGACAGATCGTAAGGCGTCAATTCAACCGTCACCTTGTCGCCAGGCAGGATGCGGATGTAGTGCATCCGCATCTTCCCGGAAATATGCCCCAATACGACATGGCCGTTTTCCAGCTTCACACGGAAGGTCGCATTCGGGAGGTTTTCAATCACCTCACCCTGCATCTGGATTACATCGTCTTTGGCCATAGTCCTTTCAACGCATCGGGATGTTGCCGCCCTTGAAGTTCGCCTTCTTGAGCAGTGACTCATACTGTTGCGACATAACGTACGACTGCACCTGCGCCATAAAGTCCATCGTGACGACGACAATGATCAGCAGCGACGTTCCACCAAAATAAAACGGCACGTTCCAGCGCAGCACCAGGAACTCCGGCAGCAGACACACGAAGACGATGTAGATCGCACCGGCCAGCGTCAGACGCGTGAGGATGCGGTCGATATATCGTGCGGTCTGATCGCCCGGACGAATGCCCGGAACAAACGCGCCGCTCTTCTTCAGGTTGTCTGCGGTTTCCCTGCTGTTGAACACCAGTGCGGTGTAGAAGAAGCAGAAAAACACGATCGCCAGCGTGTACAGCAACACATAGACCGGCTGGCCCGGCTTCAGCGCTTCCGCCACGTTATGCAACGTATTGGAAATCCAGCTTCCCGTCGGCTGACCGGTACTGAACCAGCCGAGAATCGTTGCCGGGAACAGAATGATCGACGATGCGAAGATCGGCGGAATCACACCCGACATGTTCAGCTTCAGCGGCAGATGCGACGACTGCCCACCGTAGATCTTGTTGCCGACCTGGCGCTTCGCGTAGTTCACGAGGATCTTGCGCTGACCGCGTTCGATGAACACGACCAGGTAAGTCACCGCGGCAATCAGAACGACGATGATGATCGCCGAAATGATGCTCATCGAACCCGTACGCACCAGCTCGAACAACCCACCGACGGCATTCGGGAACCCTGCTGCGATCCCGCCGAAGATGATGATCGAGATCCCGTTGCCCAGACCACGCTCGGTAATCTGCTCGCCGAGCCACATCAGGAACATCGTGCCCGTCACCAGCGTCACGACCGTCGTCAGACGGAACAGCATGCCGGGGTCGGTGACGAGGCCCGGCTGGTTTTCCAGCGCAGCCGCGATACCGAACGCCTGGAAGGTCGCGAGCACCACGGTGAAATACCGCGTGTACTGCGTGATCTTCCGTTGCCCTGCCTGCCCTTCCTTCTTCAGCGCCTCGAGCTGCGGCGAGACAATCGCCAGCAACTGCATGATGATCGACGCCGAGATGTACGGCATGATCCCCAGCGCAAAGATCGTGAAGCGGGAAAGCGCGCCACCCGAGAACATGTTGAACATGCCCAGGATGCCGCCCGCCTGGCTTTGGAACAGCTTCGCCAGTTGATCCGGATCGATGCCCGGCACGGGAATGTGCGCGCCGATGCGATAGACGATCAGCGCCAGGAGCAAGAACATTGCTCGCCGGCGCAGATCGCCGAATTTCGCCGTGCTTCGACCGGGTTTTGCAAGACTCGGGCTGTTAGCCAAGTACCTTCTCCGATGAATGCAAGTGACGACGCGCTACGCGTGTCACTCGGCGAACGAACCGCCAGCCGCTTCGATCGCAGCGCGCGCACCCTTGGTGGCACCGAGACCCTTCACGACGATCTTGCGCTTCAGTTCGCCCGTCGCGATGATCTTTGCGCTCTTCGTCAGCTCACCGACCAGGCCGGCTTGCTTCAGTGCGAGCAGATCGATCTCGTCGACCGGCAGCTTCTCGAGGTCGCCCAGGCGCACTTCACCGACGAATTCCTTCGTCAGCGACGTGAAGCCGCGCTTCGGCAGACGACGTTGCAGCGGCATCTGACCGCCTTCGAAACCGACTTTGTGGAAGCCGCCCGAACGCGATTTCTGACCCTTGTGACCACGGCCAGCCGTCTTGCCGAGGCCCGAACCGATGCCACGGCCGACGCGACGCTTGGCGTGCTTGGCGCCAGCTGCCGGCTTCAGGTTATTCAATTCCATATCAACTCCTTGATCCGTAGGGCCGCTTACGCGATGACCTTAACGAGGTACGAGACCTTGTTGATCATGCCGCGGACCGCCGGCGTGTCCTGAAGCTCGCTGACCGAGTTGAGTCGGCGCAGGCCCAGGCCACGCACGGTCGCGCGGTGCGATTCGCGGGTCCCGATCAGGCTCTTAACGAGCTGAACCTTGACAGTTTTTTCAGACATGGTGACCACCCGGGCTTAGCCCAAAATTTCTTCGACGGACTTGCCGCGCTTCGCCGCGATGTCTGCCGGGGTGGACTGCTTGCGCAGACCGTCCAGCGTGGCGCGAACGAGGTTGTACGGGTTCGTCGAACCGTGGCTCTTCGCCACAACGTTCTGAACGCCCATCACGTCGAACACTGCGCGCATCGGGCCGCCGGCGATCACGCCCGTACCTGCCTTCGCCGGAGCGAGGAGGACAGCGGATGCGCCATGCTTGCCGTGCACTTCGTGTTGCAGCGTGCCGTTCTTGAGCGGCACCTTGAACATGTTGCGACGAGCTTGTTCCATTGCCTTCTGGACAGCGACCGGCACTTCCTTCGCCTTGCCCTTGCCCATACCGATGCGGCCATCACCGTCGCCAACCACGGTCAGTGCGGCGAAGCCGAGAATACGGCCACCCTTCACGACCTTGGTCACGCGATTGACCGAAATCATCTTTTCACGAAGGCCGTCGTCGCGCTCGTCAGCCTGAACTTTCGCTTGCATCTTTGCCATGACGAATTCCTTCCTTAGAACTTGAGCCCAGCTTCGCGAGCTGCCTCAGCCAGCGCCTTGACGCGGCCGTGGTAGCGGAAGCCCGAGCGGTCGAAGGCGACGGATTCGATGCCGGCAGCCTTTGCCTTTTCGGCAATACGCTTGCCGATCAGCGTCGCAGCATTGACGTTGCCGCCCTTGCCCGACTTGTCGGCCAGTTCTGCGCGCACTTCTGCTTCGAGCGTCGACGCGCTGGCGAGCACCTTGGTGCCGCACGGCGAGAACACTTGAGCGTAGATGTGCGTATTCGTGCGATGCACGGCGAGACGCGCGACCTGCAGCTCAGCGATCTTGATACGCGTCTGGCGAGCGCGGCGCAGGCGAGATTGAGTCTTATCCATGATTGCGCACCCTTACTTCTTCTTCGTTTCTTTGAGGATCACAACCTCGTCGGAATAGCGCACGCCCTTGCCCTTGTACGGCTCCGGCGGACGGTAACCGCGGACTTCCGCAGCTACTTGACCGACTTGTTGCTTGTTGATCCCCTTGATCACGATTTCGGTTTGCGTCGGGGTTTCTGCCTTGACGCCTTCCGGCATCTGGTGCACCACCGGGTGCGAGAAACCCAGCGACAGGTTCAGCTTGTCGCCTTGCGCTTGTGCACGATAACCGACGCCAACCAGCGTCAGCTTGCGCTCGAAACCCTTGGTCACGCCGTGCACGGCATTCGCGATAATCGCGCGCATCGTGCCCGACAGTGCATTTGCTTCGCGGCTTTCGTCCACCGGCGACAGGTTCAGCGTGCCGTCGTTGTTCGCCACGTTCACGAGCGGATTGATCGCTTGCGTGATGGTGCCCAGCGGGCCCTTGACGGTGATCGCACCGTCGGCCAGCTTGACTTCCGCGCCTTGCAGCGCGATCGGGCTCTTACCTACTCGAGACATGTTTCTCTCTCCTCGGCTTTAAGCGACGTAGCAGATGACTTCGCCGCCGACGCCGGTAGCGCGCGCCTTGCGGTCGGTCATCACGCCCTTCGGCGTCGACACGATTGCCACACCGAGGCCATTCATGACCTGCGGAATGTCGTTACGGCCACGGTACACGCGCAGGCCAGGCTTCGACACGCGTTCGATGCGTTCGATGACCGGACGGCCGGCGTAGTACTTCAGCGCGATATTCAGTTCGGACTTCGCACCTTCCGCCTTCACGGCGAAATCGTCGATATAGCCTTCGTCTTTCAGGACTTGCGCGATTGCAACCTTGACTTTCGACGAGGGCATCGACACCGATACCTTCTCGACCATCTGCCCATTGCGGATGCGAGTCAGCATATCGGCGATAGGATCACTCATGCTCATTTACGTTTCTCCTATTACCAGCTCGCCTTGGTCAGGCCAGGAATCTCGCCACGGAATGCGATTTCACGAATCTTGTTACGCGCGAGGCCGAATTTACGGAACGTGCCACGCGGACGGCCCGTGATCGCGCAGCGGTTACGCTGGCGGGTCGGGTTTGCGTTGCGGGGCAGTTGCTGCAGCTCAAGGCGTGCTTCGTAGCGCTCTTCTTCCGACTTGCTTTGGTCTTCGACGATCGCCTTCAGCGCATCGCGCTTTGCTGCGAACTTCGCGACCAGGCGGGCGCGCTTCTTTTCACGTTCGATCAGTGCCAGTTTAGCCACGGTAACCTCAGTTTCTGAACGGGAACTTGAAGCTGGCGAGCAGAGCCTTTGCTTCGTCGTCGGTCTTCGCAGTCGTCGTGATGCTGATGTTCAGCCCACGCAGTGCGTCGATCTTGTCGTAGTCGATTTCGGGGAAAATGATCTGCTCTTTCACACCGATGTTGTAGTTGCCACGGCCATCGAAAGCACGACCCGACACGCCGCGGAAGTCACGCACGCGGGGCAGGGCAACCGTCACGAAACGGTCGAGGAATTCGTACATTGCTTGGCCACGCAGCGTCACCATCGCGCCGATCGGGTAGCCCTGGCGGATCTTGAAGCCTGCGATTGCCTTGCGTGCCTTCGTCACGACCGGCTTCTGACCAGCGATCTTCGTGAGGTCGCCAACGGCGTTCTCGATGATCTTCTTGTCAGCGATCGCTTCGCCAAGACCCATGTTCAGCGTGATCTTGGTGATGCGCGGCACTTCCATGACCGACTTGTAACCGAACTTCTCGATCAGGCCGGGCACAACCTTTTCTTTGTAAAACTCTTGAAAACGAGCCATTTTTTACTCCGCTGCGTCAGGCGCTCAGTACAGCACCGGTCGTCTTCAGGAAGCGAACCTTCTTGCCTTCCTCGACCTTGATGCCAACACGCGACGCCTTGCCATTCGCGTCGACCAGTGCGACGTTCGAAATATGCAGGGGCATCGTCTTCGCTTCCACGCCGCCAGTCGTACCCTTCATCGGGTTCGGCTTCACATGCTTCTTGACGAGGTTGATACCTTCAACCGTCACATGCTCTGCACCGACAGCCAGCACGACGCCGCGCTTGCCCTTGTCCTTGCCAGTGACGACGATGACTTCGTCACCTTTGCGAATCTTGTTCATCGCGACTCCTTACAGCACTTCCGGCGCCAGCGAAACGATCTTCATGAATCGTTCGCTACGCAGCTCACGCGTGACCGGCCCGAAGATACGGGTGCCGATCGGCTCGAGCTTGTTATTCAAAAGCACAGCGGCGTTGCCGTCGAACTTGATCAGCGAGCCGTCTTGACGGCGCACGCCCTTGGCGGTGCGGACCACCACGGCGTTGTAAATTTCGCCTTTCTTCACGCGCCCGCGCGGCGTTGCCTCTTTGACGCTCACCTTGATGATGTCGCCAATGCCGGCATAACGACGCTTCGAGCCGCCGAGCACCTTGATGCACAGGACTTCACGTGCACCCGTGTTGTCGGCTACTTCGAGCCGAGATTCGGTCTGGATCATGGTTTGTCTTTCCCAACTTAATCCGGATGCACCACCATGATGCATTCGGTCAGTCTTGGTCCCGTCAGCCAATCGGCTGCTTGGGTTGGAACAGCAGCGACGGCAAACGAAACCCGCCATCGCAATTCGGTGAATCTTTCGGACAGGCAGGCGCCAGTCCGCTTCCCCCACCAACTTCGCCCGCGACGGGGCTCCCATAAAGAGGGAAGACCAGGATTATAACAAATAATCCTGGTCACGCAAGCAAATACTTTGCGATTTCAAGCACTTCGCGGAGAAGTGCCCGTTACTGCCTACTGCGCTGCCCGCTTAGATGACGCGAGCTGCTTCGACGAGGCGCGACACCGTCCAGGCCTTCGTCTTCGAAACAGGACGAGTTTCCTGGATTTCGACGAGATCGCCTTCGTTGTAGGTGTTCGCTTCATCGTGCGCGTGGTACTTCTTCGAACGCACGACATACTTGCCGTAGATCGGGTGCTTGACGCGGTGCTCGATCAGCACGGTGACGGTCTTGTCCATCTTGTTGCTGACGACCCGACCGACCAGCGTCCGCTTCAGCGAGGTTTTCACGCTATCGTTCATTTCTGGTTCGCCTTCTGAGTCATGACGGTCCGCACACGTGCGATGTCGCGACGAACCTTCTTCAGCTGGCTCGTGTTCGTGAGCTGCTGGGTCGCGAGTTGCATGCGCAGGCCGAATTGCGCCTTCAGCAGGTCCGCCAGCTCCTTGTTGAGCGCGGCCTGGTCTTTCTGGAGAAGTTCGGAAGCCTTCATATTTTCTCCTTAGGCGCCGAGCTGGCGCACGATGAACGCCGTCTTCAGCGGCAGCTTGGCTGCAGCCAGACGGAACGCTTCGCGTGCCAGTTCTTCGGTTACGCCGTCCATTTCATAGAGCATCTTGCCCGGCTGAATCTCGGCGACGTAGTACTCAGGGTTACCCTTACCGTTACCCATACGCACTTCGGCCGGCTTCTGCGAAATCGGCTTGTCCGGGAAGATCCGGATCCAGATGCGGCCGCCACGCTTGATGTGACGCGTCATTGCACGACGCGCCGCTTCAATCTGGCGTGCGGTCAAACGACCGCGACCGATAGCCTTCAGACCGAATTCACCGAACGACACTGCGTTGCCGCGCGTCGCCTTGCCGGTGTTACGACCTTTCTGCTCTTTACGATACTTTCTGCGTTTCGGTTGCAGCATCGTTATTCTCCAGTCTTGCCGTCTTCGGGCTTGCCGGCGCCGCGGCGCGGTGCGCCACGACGAGCACCCGGAGCGCCGCCTTCGCCGTCACGGCGCGGACGACGGTCGCCCGGACGCGCATTGCGACGCGGACGCTTGTCTTCGGCTACTTCTTCCACCACCGGTGCGTCGTTGCGGCCGAGCGTATCGCCCTTGTAGACCCACACCTTGACACCGATGATCCCGTAAGTCGTCTTCGCTTCCGAAGTCGCGTAGTCGATATCAGCACGCAGCGTGTGAAGGGGCACGCGACCTTCGCGATACCACTCCGTACGAGCGATTTCGATACCGTTCAGACGGCCCGCGCTCATGATCTTGATGCCTTGGGCACCCAGACGCATCGCGTTCTGCATCGCACGCTTCATCGCGCGACGGAACATGATCCGGCGCTCGAGCTGTTGCGTGATCGAGTCAGCGATCAGCTGAGCATCGGTTTCCGGCTTGCGGATTTCTTCGATGTTGACGTGAACCGGCACGCCCATGCGGCGTTGCAGTTCCGTCTTCAGCTGTTCGATATCCTCGCCCTTCTTGCCGATGACCACGCCCGGACGCGAGCTGTAAATCGTGATGCGCGCGTTCTTCGCCGGACGCTCGATGACGACCCGACCGACCGAAGCGTTCTTCAGCTTCTTCTTCAGGTATTCACGAACACCGATGTCTTCCTGCAGCATCGCCGCGAAATTGTTGTTGTTCGCGTACCAACGCGAAGCCCAATTGCGGCTGACAGCCAGGCGGAAGCCAGTCGGATGAATTTTCTGTCCCATCGTATGGCTCCTTAATTCCCGACCGTCACAGTGATGTGACAGGATTGCTTCTCGATGCGGTTACCGCGGCCCTTGGCGCGCGCGGTGAAACGCTTGAGCGATGCAGCCTTGTCGACGTAGATGCTCTTGATCTTGAGCTCGTCGATATCAGCGCCTTCGTTGTGCTCCGCATTCGCGATTGCCGACAGCACAACCTTCTTCACGATGCCAGCCGCCTTCTTCGGCGAGAACGTCAGAACGTTCAGCGCCTTGTCGACCGGCAAACCGCGGATCTGGTCAGCCACAAGGCGCGTTTTCTGCGCCGAGATGCGGGCACCGCGATGAATTGCTTTCACTTCCATCTTGATTGCCCCTTATTTCTTGGCCTTCTTGTCGGCTGCGTGACCCTTGAACGTACGGGTCAGTGCGAACTCGCCAAGCTTGTGGCCGACCATGTTTTCCGAGATGTACACCGGAACGTGTTGACGGCCGTTGTGAACAGCGATCGTCAGGCCGATGAAATCCGGCAGAATCGTCGAGCGACGCGACCAGGTCTTGATCGGCTTTTTGTCGCGCGAAGCTGCAGCCGCCTCAACTTTCTTCAGCAAATGGGCGTCGCAGAACGGACCTTTTTTAACAGAACGTGCCATTGCCTACTCCTTAACGCTTGTGACGGCGCTGGACGATCATCGTCGTCGTGCGCTTGTTGCTGCGGGTGCGGTAACCCTTAGCCGGCGTACCCCACGGGCTCACCGGGTCGCGACCTGCAGCCGTCTTGCCCTCACCACCACCGTGCGGGTGATCAACCGGGTTCATCGCAACGCCACGCACCGTCGGGCGGATACCGCGCCAGCGGTTCGCGCCAGCCTTGCCGATCTGGCGCAGGCTATGCTCTTCGTTGCCGACTTCACCGATCGTTGCACGGCACTCGATGTGCACGCGGCGGATTTCGCCCGAACGCAGACGAACCTGCGCGTAGACGCCTTCACGTGCCAGCAGCATGGCCGACGTGCCAGCCGAACGCGCCATTTGCGCGCCCTTGCCCGGCAGCATCTCGATGCAGTGGATCGTCGTACCGACCGGAATGTTGCGGATCGGCAGCGTGTTGCCTGCACGGATCGGCGCTTCCGAACCCGACATCAGCTGTTGGCCGACGGTCAGGCCCTTCGGGGCGATGATGTAGCGACGTTCGCCGTCTGCGTAGAGCACCAGCGCGATGTTCGCGCTACGGTTCGGGTCGTACTCGAGACGCTCGACCTTTGCCGGAATGCCATCCTTCGTGCGACGGAAATCGACGATACGGTAGTGCTGCTTGTGACCACCACCCTTGTGACGCGTGGTGATACGACCGTTGTTGTTACGGCCGGCGGTCGAGCTCTGCGAGTCGAGCAGTGCCGCGAACGGCTTGCCCTGGTGCAGGTTCTTGTTGACCACCTTGACCATCGCGCGGCGACCCGGCGATGTCGGCTTAACTTTAACGATTGCCATGATTACTTGGCCTCCGCTTCAAAGTTGATTTCCTGGCCGGGCTTCAGGCAAACGTACGCCTTCTTCACGTCCTTGCGGCGGCCCATCGAACGGCCAAAGCGCTTTTGCTTGCCCTTCTGAACCAGCACGTTGACGGAATCAACTTCAACCTTGAACAGCAGCTCGACAGCCGCCTTCACTTCCTGCTTCGTGGCATCCGGTGCGACTTCGAACACGACTTGCTCGTTCTTGTCGGCAACCAGCGTCGCCTTTTCCGAGATCACCGGTGCGAGCAGGACCTGCATCAAACGATGATCGTTCTTGCGAATCTCGCTCATGACAGCAACTCCTCGATCTGGGCGACCGCAGCCTTCGTGACCAGCACTTTCTTGAAGTAGATCAGCGAGAGCGGGTCAGCGTAGCGCGGCTCGACAATTGCCACGTGCGGCAGGTTGCGCGATGCCAGGTACAGGTTTTCGTCAACCGTGTCGGTGATGATCAGCACGGAGTCGAGACCCATGGTCTTGAATTTTTCGGCCAGCAGCTTGGTCTTCGGCGCTTCGAGGATGATGTCCTCGACGACCGACAGACGGCCTTCACGGGCCAGCTGCGAGAAGATCGAGCAGAGACCTGCGCGATGCATCTTCTTGTTGACCTTGTGCGAGAAGTTTTCTTCCGGCGAATTCGGGAAGATACGACCACCGCCACGCCACAACGGGCTCGACGACATACCGGCACGAGCGCGGCCCGTACCCTTCTGGCGCCACGGCTTCTTCGTCGTGTGCTTGACTTGCTCACGGTCCTTCTGTGCGCGGTTACCTTGGCGAGCATTCGCCTGGTAAGCGACGACGACCTGGTGGATCAGCGCTTCGTTGTAGTCACGACCGAACACGACGTCCGATGCGTTGACCACTGCACCTTCCTGACCATTTTCGTTCAGGAGCTTGAGTTCCATTATTTCGCCCCCTTGGTCTTGACGGCCGGCGTCACGAAGACCTTGCCGCCCTTCGCGCCCGGAATCGCACCCTTCACGAGCAGCAGCTTGCGCTCTGCATCGATACGAGCGATTTCGAGGTTCTGCACCGTCACCGTCACGTCACCCATGTGACCCGTCATGCGTTTACCCGGGAAAACACGACCCGGATCCTGCGCCATACCGATCGAGCCCGGCACGTTGTGCGAGCGCGAGTTACCGTGCGTAGCACGGCCGGAGGAGAAGTTGTAACGCTTGATCGTACCGGCGTAGCCCTTACCGATCGACACGCCTTGCACGTCGACCTTCTGGCCCACTTCGAAAAGATCGGCACCGACCACGGCGCCATTCGACAGCTCAGCTGCCTTGGCCGCGTCAATGCGGAATTCCTTGAGGATTTCACCGGCTTCGACACCGGCTTTGGCGAGATGACCTGCCAGCGGCTTCGTCACGCGCGAGGCACGACGGGAGCCGAATGCAACCTGCACGGCCGTGTAGCCGTCGGTTTCAACAGTCTTGATCTGCGTCACGCGGTTGTCCGACACGTCCAGCACGGTGACGGGAATCGAATCCCCTTCCGCCGTGAAGATACGGGTCATGCCAACCTTGCGACCTACGAGTCCAAGGCTCATCATTTTCTCCATTCCCGACTGCGATTGGTCGGGGCTGATTTACAAAATGCCGGGCACGCAAGGCCCAACTTTTTTACACGAATACGCGAAAAGCCAAGCAGTATAGCCCGACTTCTCGATTTCCGCAAGCAATACAAAGACTTAGCGCCGCCCGGCATGCCGATCGGCGCTGGAAGCCTTACTGCAGCTTGATTTCCACGTCGACGCCAGCCGGCAGGTCGAGCTTCATCAGCGCGTCAACCGTCTTGTCGGTCGGATCGACGATGTCCATCAGGCGCTGGTGGGTACGGATTTCGAGCTGATCGCGCGACGTCTTGTTGACGTGCGGCGAACGCAGGATGTCAAAACGCTGAATGCGCGTCGGCAGCGGCACCGGGCCACGGACGATTGCGCCAGTCCGCTTCGCGGTATCGACGATTTCGGCAGCCGATTGATCGATCAGACGATAGTCGAAAGCCTTCAGGCGAATGCGGATTTTCTGTTGCTGCATGACGATTCCTTGGAAAGAGCGAGGCGATGTTGCATCGCCGGACACTAAAAGAACGTGAAACATGACGCCTGCGGGGAGCGAGACATCAGGTTCCGGACGGTACTTCCACTGCTAAGCCCGCGATTCTACACGAAATTCTGGAGCGATGGTGCGAGTTTCTCGCCCCGCGCCTCGGCGTGACGGAAAAACAAAACCGGGTGCCAGCGCAAGCTGGACACCCGGTTTCGACGGTACGGACTGCATACCGCGGAATCGCGGACCCCGTCGGGATCCGCGGATCGTCGATATTACTCGATGATCTTGGCGACGACGCCGGCGCCGACCGTACGGCCGCCTTCGCGGATTGCGAAGCGCAGACCTTCTTCCATCGCGATCGGTGCAATCAGCTTCACCGTGATCGACACGTTGTCGCCCGGCATCACCATTTCCTTGTCCTTCGGCAGCTCGATCGAGCCCGTCACGTCCGTCGTACGGAAGTAGAACTGCGGACGGTAGTTGTTGAAGAACGGCGTGTGACGGCCGCCTTCGTCCTTGCTCAGCACGTACACTTCAGCCGTGAAGTGCGTGTGCGGCGTGATCGAACCCGGCTTCGCCAGAACCTGGCCACGCTCCACGTCTTCACGCTTCGTGCCGCGCAGCAGGATACCAACGTTGTCGCCTGCTTGACCTTGGTCCAGCAGCTTGCGGAACATTTCAACGCCCGTGCAGGTCGTCTTCACCGTCGGCTTGATACCGACGATTTCGATTTCTTCGCCGACCTTCACGATGCCGCGCTCAACGCGACCCGTCACAACCGTACCACGGCCCGAGATCGAGAACACATCTTCCACCGGCATCAGGAACGCGCCGTCAACTGCACGCTCCGGCGTCGGGATGTACGTGTCCAGCGCGTCGGCCAGGCTCATGATCGCCACTTCGCCCAGCTCGCCCGTGTCGCCTTCCAGCGCCAGCTTCGCCGAACCCTTCACGATCGGCGTGTCGTCGCCCGGGAAGTCGTACTTCGACAGGAGTTCGCGAACTTCCATCTCGACCAGCTCGAGCAGTTCAGCGTCGTCCACCATGTCGCACTTGTTCAGGAACACGATGATGTACGGAACGCCAACCTGACGCGCCAGCAGGATGTGCTCACGCGTTTGCGGCATCGGGCCGTCTGCTGCCGAGCAAACCAGGATCGCGCCGTCCATCTGCGCTGCGCCCGTGATCATGTTCTTCACATAGTCAGCGTGGCCCGGGCAGTCGACGTGTGCGTAGTGGCGGTTAGCCGTTTCGTACTCGACGTGCGCGGTGTTGATCGTGATGCCGCGTGCCTTTTCTTCCGGTGCCGCGTCGATCTGGTCGTATGCCTTCGCTTCGCCGCCGAACTTCTTCGTCAGAACCGTCGTGATCGCTGCCGTCAGCGTCGTCTTGCCGTGGTCAACGTGACCAATCGTACCAACGTTCACGTGCGGCTTGGTCCGCTCGAATTTACCTTTTGCCATGATTCTCTTCTTTCAAAAAATTAATCGATTGGTAGCTACAGATTTACTTCGACTTCGCGCTGATGATCGCGTCTGCAACGTTGCGCGGAGCTTCAGCGTAGTGCTTGAACTCCATCGTGTACGTTGCGCGACCTTGCGTCAGCGAGCGCAGCGACGTCGAATAGCCGAACATTTCCGACAGCGGCACTTCGGCGCGCACGATCTTGCCGCCGCCAACCATGTCTTCCATGCCCTGGACGATACCGCGACGGCCCGACAGGTCGCCCATCACGTTGCCCATGTAGTCTTCCGGCGTCTCGACTTCGACAGCCATCATCGGCTCGAGGACGACCGGGTTCGCCTTGCGCATTGCTTCCTTGAACGCCATCGAACCGGCCATGCGGAACGCGTTTTCGTTCGAGTCAACGTCGTGGTACGAACCGAACGTCAGGTGAACCTTCACGTCGACGACCGGGAAGCCAGCCAGCACGCCCGACTTCAGCGTGTCCTGGATACCCTTGTCGACCGCCGGGATGTATTCACGCGGAATCACACCACCCTTGATCTCGTCGAAGAACTCGTAGCCCTTGCCTTGTTCGTTCGGCTCGAGCGTGATGACTGCGTGACCGTACTGGCCGCGACCGCCCGACTGCTTGACGAACTTGCCGTCGACGTCCTTCGCCGTCGAACGGATCGTTTCGCGGTATGCAACCTGCGGCTTGCCGACGGTTGCTTCCACGCCGAATTCACGCTTCATCCGGTCGACCAGAATTTCGAGGTGGAGCTCGCCCATGCCCGAAATGATGGTCTGGCCCGACTCTTCGTCGGTCTGCACGCGGAACGACGGATCTTCCTGAGCCAGACGGTTCAGCGCCAGGCCCATCTTTTCCTGGTCAGCCTTGGTCTTCGGCTCGACAGCCTGCGAAATCACCGGCTCCGGGAACACCATGCGCTCGAGCACGATCGGGTTTGCCGGATCGCACAGCGTGTCGCCGGTGGTCGCTTCCTTCAGGCCGACCGCAGCAGCGATGTCGCCTGCACGGACTTCCTTGATTTCTTCACGCTGGTTCGCGTGCATCTGCAGAATACGGCCGAGGCGCTCCTTCTTGCCCTTGGTCGAGTTCAGCAGCGTGTCGCCCGAGTTGACGACGCCCGAGTACACACGGAAGAAGATTAGCTGGCCGACGAACGGGTCGGTCATGATCTTGAACGCGAGCGACGAGAACTTCTCCTCGTCCGACGCCTTGCGCTCTGCTTCTTCACCGTTTTCGAGCTCGCCCTTGACCGGCGGGATGTCGACCGGCGACGGCAGGAAGTCGATCACGGCGTCGAGCATACGCTGCACGCCCTTGTTCTTGAACGCGGTACCGCACAGCATCGGCTGGATTTCGCACGCGATCGTACGGTCGCGCAGCGCCTTGACGATGTCGGCTTCCGGCAGGTCGCCTTCTTCCAGGTACTTGTTCATCAGGTCTTCGCTGGCTTCAGCAGCCACTTCGACCATCTTCTCGCGCCATTCCTTGCAGGTCTCTGCGAGCTCGGCCGGGATGTCGACGTAGTCGAACTTCGTGCCTTGCGACGCTTCGTCCCAAATGATCGCCTTCATCTTGATCAGGTCGACGACGCCCTTGAAGTTTTCTTCCGCGCCGATCGGCACCACGACCGGAACCGGGTTCGCCTTCAGGCGCAGACGGAGCTGGTCGTAGACCTTGAAGAAGTTCGCACCGGTACGGTCCATCTTGTTGACGAACGCGAGACGCGGCACCTTGTACTTGTTAGCCTGGCGCCACACCGTTTCCGACTGCGGCTGCACGCCGCCCACTGCGCAGTACACCATGCACGCGCCGTCGAGCACGCGCATCGAGCGCTCGACTTCAATCGTGAAGTCGACGTGGCCCGGGGTGTCGATGATGTTGATGCGGTGTTCCGGATAGTTGCCGCCCATGCCCTTCCAGAAGGCGGTGGTAGCAGCGGACGTGATCGTGATGCCACGCTCTTGTTCCTGCTCCATCCAGTCCATCGTGGCTGCGCCGTCGTGGACTTCACCGATCTTGTGGTTCACACCGGTGTAAAACAGAATGCGCTCGGTCGTCGTCGTTTTGCCGGCGTCGATGTGAGCGCTAATACCGATATTGCGGTAGCGCTCGATAGGAGTCTTGCGAGCCACTTTGATCCTCTACTGGGATGACACGATGCAGCCCTGCTGCATCATGCTTCAACACAAACGGGCGAGGCGCCTGAAAAGCGCACCCGCCCGGAATTTATTTCCGCTAAAAGCCCAGCCAGGCGCTTAGAAACGGAAATGCGAGAACGCGCGGTTGGCTTCTGCCATGCGGTGAACTTCGTCGCGCTTCTTCATCGCGCCGCCACGGCCTTCGGCCGCTTCGGAGAGTTCACCTGCCAGGCGCAGGGCCATCGACTTCTCGCTACGCTTCTTCGCAGCCTCACGCAGCCAGCGCATCGCCAATGCCATACGACGCGACGGGCGCACTTCGACCGGAACTTGATAGTTGGCACCACCAACGCGACGGCTCTTCACTTCGACCACCGGCTTGACGTTGTTGAGCGCAACCGTGAACACTTCCAGCGGGTCCTTGCCACCCTTGGTCTGGATTTGTTCGAATGCGCCATAAACGATGCGCTCTGCGACCGACTTCTTGCCGGACAGCATCAGCATGTTCATGAACTTGGCTACATCAACGTTACCGAACTTCGGATCCGGCAACACTTCCCGCTTGGGGACTTCGCGACGACGCGGCATGATTCTTCCTTTACTTGTTCAGTTGGAGCTGGTTCCAGCTCCGCGGCCACCAACAAACCCGATCACATCTTCACGACTAACCAGCTTGGCCGGGTGACCACTTACTCGACAGCACCGGCAATCCGGCACTCCCGCCTTGACCGCCCTGCGGCGATCCCTGATCAAAAACTGCTTACTTGGCAGCCTTTGCACGCTTCGCGCCGTACTTCGAGCGCGCTTGCTTACGGTCCTTGACGCCCTGGGTATCCAGCGAGCCGCGAACCATGTGGTAACGCACACCCGGCAAGTCCTTCACACGGCCGCCGCGGATCAGCACAACCGAGTGTTCCTGCAGGTTGTGGCCTTCACCGCCGATGTACGAAATCACTTCGAAGCCGTTCGTCAGACGAACCTTGGCGACCTTACGGAGTGCCGAGTTCGGCTTCTTCGGCGTCGTCGTGTACACACGGGTGCACACGCCGCGACGCTGGGGGCAGTCCTGCAGGGCCGGGCTCTTGCTCTTCGTCGTTTCCGACTGACGGCCTTTGCGAACCAGTTGGTTGATGGTTGGCATTGTTTATTCCTGAAATTGAACAAAATCTGCGCATCGATTTCGGGCAAAGCGAGAATCGGCGCACAGTTGACTTCCGAACCGGCGAAACGGGTGCGAACCTTGGAACGCGACTCGGCCCACCGAATACCGGAACCCAGCATCATATTCCGGAAATACCAACTAAGTCAACGGCTTGCGTGATTCGCCAGCCGAGCGCGTGGTTTACCGGAAGGGTCGGAACGCCTGTGTCAGGCCGACTCGACGACGTCGATGATCTCGTCGCCGAAGCGTTCGAGCTTGCGCACGCCCATGCCGGGGATATGGCGCAGGTCGTCGATCGTCTCCGGCGCGTTGCGCGCGATCTCGGCGAGCGTTGCGTCGTGGAAGATCACGTAGGCCGGCACGCCGTCCGTTTTGGCCGTTTCCGCGCGCCACGCACGCAGCGCGTCCCACCGTGCACGCTCACGCGTGCCCATGCCGGCCGTCGGATCGACGCGCGTACCGCTGCGGCTCGACGACTGGCGCGTGCGCTGCGGCTTCACGTAGCGGCGCAGCGTGACCTTCTCCTCGTTCTTCAGCACGGGCTTCGCGGCCTCGGTCAGCATCAGTGCGCCGAAGCCGCCATGGTCGACGGCCAGGTAGCCGTACGCGACGAGCTGCCGGAAAATCGCACGCCACTCGGGCTCGGACAGCGCCGCGCCGATTCCGAACGTGCTGAGTTGGTCGTGGCCGCGCTGCAACACCTTCTCGGTGCGCCCGCCGCGCAGGATCTCGATCAGGTGGCTCGAGCCGAAATTGAAGCCGCTCGCGCGCTGCGCGCGGAACACGCATGACAGCGCCATCTGCGCCTCCCGCGTCGCGTCCCATGAATCGGGCGGCTCGAGACACGTGTCGCAGTTGCCGCACGGCTTGCTCTCCTCGCCGAAGTAGTTCAACAGCCGTACGCGGCGGCACGAGATCGTCTCGCACAGCCCGAGCAGCGCGTCGAGCTTCGACGTCTGGACGCGCTTGTGTGCGTCGTCCGCATCGGACTCGTCGATCATCTTGCGCTGCTGGACGACGTCGCCGAGACCGTACGCCATCCACGCATTCGCGGGCATCCCGTCGCGGCCGGCGCGGCCCGTTTCCTGGTAGTAGCCCTCGACGCTCTTGGGCAGATCCAGGTGCGCGACGAAGCGCACGTCCGGCTTGTCGATGCCCATGCCGAACGCGATCGTTGCGCACATCACGATGCCTTCCTCGCGCTGGAACATCTCCTGGTGCTTCTGCCGCACCTCGAACTCCATCCCCGCGTGATACGGCAGCGCACGCACGCCCTGCGCCTTCAGCCATTCGGCCGTTTCCTCGACCTTGCGGCGCGACAGGCAATAAACGACGCCCGCATCCGTCGTACCGTCGGCGTTCGTATGTTCGGCGCGAATGAAATCGAGCAGCTGCGAACGCGCGTTGTCCTTTTCGACGATCCGGTAGCGAATGTTCGGGCGGTCGAAGCTCGACACGAACACGCGCGCGTCGTCGAGCGCGAGACGGTGGATGATCTCGTCGCGCGTGATTGCATCGGCGGTGGCGGTCAGCGCGATGCGCGGCACCGACGGGAACCGCTCATGCAGCACCGACAGCTGGATGTATTCCGGGCGGAAATCGTGCCCCCATTGCGACACGCAGTGCGCTTCGTCGATCGCGAACAGGCCGATCTTCGCGCGCTCGAGCAGGTCGAGGAAGCGCCCCGTCATCAGCCGCTCCGGCGCGACGTACAGCAGGTCGATTTCACCTTCGCGCAGCGCGCGCTCGGTCGCCGCAGCCTCGGCACCCGACAGTGTCGAATTCAGGTACGCGGCGCGCACGCCCACTTCGCTCAGTGCGGCGACCTGGTCCTGCATCAGCGCGATCAACGGCGACACGACAATGCCGGCGCCCTGCCCGGCCTCGCGGCGCAGCAGCGCCGGGATCTGGTAGCACAACGACTTGCCGCCGCCGGTCGGCATCAGCACGAGACAATCGCCGCCGCCGGCGACGTGTTCGACGATCTCGCCCTGCTGGCCGCGAAATGCGGGATAACCAAATACTTCGTCGAGGATTTCGAGGGCGCGGGACATGAATGAGGGCAGGGACGGCTAAGCGATGACCGCAATTTTAACAACCCGCTCGCGCGACGCGTGGCGAATCGTGCGGTTTTGGCCGATTGGCCAGGATTCGTTCACTCGGATGAACGACGGACGAAAAAAAACCGCCCGGCGGAACCGGGCGGTTTCGGTGACAGCGAGGTAAGGCAAAGCGGCTCGCGCCGCCCGCACTTACTCGGCTGCCGGGTGTTGCTGCGGCTCTTCCGCCGGCGCGCTCGGCGTGCCGAAGTCGAATGCCTCTTCGGCTGCGATCTGGTCGAAACGCTCGCGATCCGACGATTCCTTCGCCTTGCGTGCCTTGTGGAACGCGAGACCCGTACCGGCCGGAATCAGACGGCCGACGATCACGTTTTCCTTCAGGCCACGCAGATCGTCGCGCTTGCCCATGATCGCCGCTTCGGTCAGCACGCGGGTCGTTTCCTGGAACGATGCCGCGGAGATGAACGAGTCGGTCGACAGCGATGCCTTCGTGATACCGAGCAGCACGTTGTCGTACGAAGCCGGACGCTTGTCCTCGGCGATCATGCGATCGTTCTCGTCCAGCATGTCGGAACGCTCGACCTGTTCGCCCGGGATGAAGCGCGTATCACCGTTGTCGGTGATCTGCACACGACGCAGCATCTGGCGAACGATCACCTCGATGTGCTTGTCGTTGATCTTCACGCCCTGCAGACGATACACGTCCTGCACTTCGTCGACGATGTAGCGCGACAGCGCCTCGATACCCTGCAGACGCAGGATGTCGTGCGGATCCGCCGGACCGTCCACGATCATTTCGCCCTTGTTGACGACCTGTGCATCGTGAACCAGAACCTGCTTTTCCTTCGCGATCAGGAACTCGTGCTGGTTGCCCTCGAGATCCGTGATGACGAGACGCTGCTTGCCCTTCGTGTCCTTACCGAACGACGTCGTACCGGTGACTTCCGCGAGAATGCCGGCATCCTTCGGCGAACGCGCTTCGAACAGTTCCGCCACCCGCGGCAGACCGCCGGTAATGTCACGCGTCTTCTGCGCTTCCGTCGGGATACGTGCGAGCACTTCACCGACCTGCACCTGCTGGCCATCCTTCACGGTGATCAGAGCGCCGACCTGGAAGCCGATCTGCACTGCGTGCTCCGTGCCCGGAATCTTCACTTCATCGCCGTTCGCGTCGAGCAGCTTGACCTGCGGACGCACGCTCTTCGAAGCCTGCGAACCACGGCGCTTCACGTCGATCACGACCAGCGTCGACAGGCCGGTCACGTCGTCGATCTGCTTCGCGACGGTCACGCCTTCCTCGACGTTCTCGAACTTCACCGTACCACCGTACTCGGTGATGATCGGACGCGTCAGCGGATCCCACGTGGCGAGCTGCGTGCCTGCCTTGATCGTCGCGCCGTCGAGCTGCAGCAGCGTCGCGCCGTACGGCACTTTGTGACGCTCGCGCTCGCGACCGAAATCGTCGGTGATCATCGCTTCGCCCGAACGGGAAATGACGATCTGCTCGCCCTTCGCGTTCGTGACGTAGCGCATCGTCGCCGTAAAGCGCACGATACCGTTGCTCTTCGCTTCGACCGACGAAGCCACTGCCGCACGCGATGCCGCACCACCGATGTGGAACGTACGCATCGTCAGCTGCGTGCCCGGTTCACCGATCGACTGTGCGGCGATCACGCCAACCGCTTCGCCGACGTTCACGAGCGAGCCGCGGCCGAGGTCACGGCCGTAGCAGGCTGCGCACAGGCCGTAACGCGTTTCGCAGGTCAGCGGCGTGCGCACGCGCACTTCGTCGATGCCGAGGCGTTCGATTTCCTCGACCGCCGTTTCGTCGAGCAGCGTGCCCGATTCGTACACCGTTTCCTGCGTTTCCGGGTTCACGACGTCCGCAACCGCAACGCGGCCGAGGATACGGTCACGCAGCGCTTCGACGACTTCACCGCCTTCGACGAGCGCCTTCATCGCCACGCCGTTCGACGTGCCGCAATCGTCTTCCACCACGACCAGATCCTGCGTGACGTCGACGAGACGACGCGTCAGGTAACCCGAGTTCGCGGTCTTCAGTGCCGTATCAGCCAGACCCTTACGTGCACCGTGGGTCGAGATGAAGTACTGCAACACGTTCAGACCTTCGCGGAAGTTCGCGGTAATCGGCGTCTCGATAATCGAGCCGTCCGGCTTCGCCATCAGGCCACGCATACCGGCCAGCTGACGAATCTGAACCGCCGAACCCCGGGCGCCCGAGTCGGCCATCATGTAGATCGAGTTGAACGACTCCTGGCGCGTCTCGTTGCCGTCGCGGTCCGTCACCGGCTCCGTCGACAGCTGCTCCATCATCGCCTTGCCGACCGCTTCCGACGTTGCCGACCAGATGTCGACCACGTTGTTGTAGCGTTCCTGCGCGGTGACGAGACCCGACATGTACTGGCGGTCGTACTCCTTCACCTTCTTCGCGGCGTCGCCGACGATCGTTTCCTTCTGCGGCGGCACGAGCATGTCGTCCACGCAGATCGAGATGCCGGCACGCGTCGCGAGACGGAAACCCGACTGCATCAGCTGGTCGGCAAACACCACCGTCGCACGCAGACCGCACTTGCGGAACGCCGTGTTGATCAGGCGCGAGATTTCCTTCTTCTTCAGCGGCTTGTTCAGCACCGAGAACGGCAGGCCGTGCGGCAGGATCTCCGACAGGATCGCGCGGCCGACGGTCGTCGCGTACAGCGAGATCTTCGGCACGAACGGCGGTGCGCCTTCCGACGTGTCTTCGTTGTGGACCATTTCGGTGATCCGCACGTTGACGCGCGATGCCAGCTCGACTTCCTTGTTCTCGTACGCGCGGATCACTTCCGACACGCCCGTGAACGACAGGCCTTCGCCCTTGGCATTGACCGCTTCGCGGGTCGCGTAGTACAGACCCAGCACGATATCCTGCGACGGCACGATCGACGGATCGCCGTTGGCCGGGAACAGCACGTTGTTCGACGCCAGCATCAGCGTACGCGCTTCCATCTGCGCTTCGAGCGACAGCGGCACGTGAACGGCCATCTGGTCACCGTCGAAGTCGGCGTTGAACGCCGCGCAAACGAGCGGGTGCAGCTGAATTGCCTTGCCTTCGATCAGCACCGGCTCGAACGCCTGGATACCGAGACGGTGCAGCGTCGGCGCACGGTTCAGCATCACCGGGTGCTCGCGGATCACCTCTTCGAGGATGTCCCACACCACCGGCGTCTGGTTCTCGACTTCCTTCTTCGCAGCCTTGATGGTCGTCGCGACGCCCATCACTTCCAGCTTGTTGAAGATGAACGGCTTGAACAGCTCGAGTGCCATCAGCTTCGGCAGACCGCACTGGTGCAGCTTCAGCGTCGGGCCGACCACGATGACCGAACGGCCCGAGTAGTCGACGCGCTTGCCCAGCAGGTTCTGACGGAAACGACCGCCCTTACCCTTGATCATGTCGGCGAGCGACTTCAGCGGACGCTTGTTTGCGCCCGTCATCGCCTTGCCGCGACGACCGTTGTCGAGCAGCGAGTCGACGGCTTCCTGCAGCATCCGCTTTTCGTTGCGGACGATGATTTCAGGTGCCTTCAGCTCGAGCAGACGCTTCAACCGGTTGTTACGGTTGATCACGCGGCGATACAGGTCGTTCAGGTCCGACGTCGCGAAACGGCCGCCATCCAGCGGCACGAGCGGACGCAGTTCCGGCGGCAGCACCGGCAGCACTTCGAGGATCATCCACTCGGGCTTGATGCCCGAGCGCTGGAATGCCTCGAGGACCTTCAGGCGCTTCGCGTACTTCTTGATCTTCGCTTCCGAGCCGGTGTTCTTCAGCTCGGTGCGCAGCGTCTCGACCTGCTCGTCGATGTTGATCGCGCGCAGCAGTTCACGCACGCCTTCCGCGCCCATTTCGGCACGGAATTCGTCGCCGTATTCCTCGACCTTGTTGTAGTAATCCTCTTCGGTCATGATCTGCCGCGCTTTCAGCGGCGTCATGCCCGGTTCGATCACCACATAGGCTTCGAAGTACAGCACGCGTTCGATGTCGCGCAGCGTCATGTCGAGCACCATGCCCAGACGCGACGGCAGCGACTTCAGGAACCAGATGTGAGCGACCGGCGAGGCCAGCTCGATGTGGCCCATCCGTTCGCGACGCACCTTCGCCAGCGTCACTTCGACGCCGCACTTCTCGCAGATCACGCCGCGGTGCTTCAGACGCTTGTACTTGCCGCACAGGCACTCGTAGTCCTTGATCGGCCCGAAGATCTTCGCGCAGAAGAGACCATCGCGTTCCGGCTTGAACGTACGGTAGTTGATGGTCTCCGGCTTCTTCACTTCGCCGAACGACCACGAACGGATCTTGTCCGGCGAGGCCAGACCGATCTTGATCGCGTCGAAAACTTCTTCCTGTTGGACTTGCTTGAATAGATCGAGCAGAGCTTTCATTGCTTTCTCTCCGTAGTCCGATTAATTGCGGTCGAGATCGATATCGATACCGAGCGAGCGGATTTCCTTCACGAGCACGTTGAAGGATTCCGGCATGCCTGCATCGATCACGTGATCGCCCTTGACGAGGTTTTCGTACACCTTCGTCCGGCCGTTCACGTCGTCCGACTTCACCGTCAGCATTTCCTGCAGCACGTAGGACGCGCCGTACGCTTCGAGTGCCCACACTTCCATTTCACCGAAACGCTGGCCACCGAACTGCGCCTTACCACCCAGCGGCTGCTGCGTGACGAGCGAGTACGGGCCGGTCGAACGCGCGTGCATCTTGTCGTCGACCAAGTGGTGCAGCTTCAGGTAGTGCATGTAGCCGAGCGTCACGCGACGTTCGAACATTTCACCCGTGCGGCCGTCGTACAGACGGACCTGGTTCTTCGACGGGTTCATGCCGAGCTGTTCAGCGATGTCGTCCGGGAACGCGAGGTCGAGCATCTTGCCCATTTCTTCCTCGGTCGCACCGTCGAACACCGGCGTTGCGAACGGCACGCCTTCGCGCAGGTTCTTCGCGAGTTCGAGGATCTCTTCGTCGGTGAAGCTTTCCAGGTCTTCCTGGCGGCCCGAGTCGTTGTAGATCTTCGTCAGGAACACGCGCAGTTCCTCGATCTTCGCCTGACGCTGCAGCATTTCGCCGATTCGCCAGCCGAGGCCCTTCGCGGCCCAGCCGAGGTGCACTTCCAAGACCTGACCCACGTTCATCCGCGACGGAACGCCCAGCGGGTTCAGCACGACGTCTGCCGGACGGCCATCGGCCATGTACGGCATGTCTTCGATCGGGACGATCTTCGACACGACACCCTTGTTACCGTGACGGCCTGCCATCTTGTCGCCAGGCTGCAGGCGACGCTTGACCGCAAGGTACACCTTGACCATCTTCAGCACGCCCGGCGGCAGTTCGTCGCCTTGCGTGAGCTTCTTGCGCTTCTCTTCGAACGCGAGGTCGAACTGGTGACGCTTTTCTTCGATCGAGTTCTTGATCGCTTCGAGCTGCGCCGCTGCTTCGTCGTCCGCAAGGCGGATGTCGAACCAGTGGTAATGGTCGAGGTCTTCCAGGTAAGCCTGGTCGATCTTCGTGCCCTTCGCGAGCTTCTTCGGACCGCCGTTCGCGACCTTGCCCACGAGCATGCGTGCGAGACGCTGGAATGCGTCGCCTTCCACGATGCGCAGCTGGTCGTTCAGGTCGAGACGGTAGCGCTTCAGTTCGTCGTCGATGATCTGTTGCGCACGCTTGTCGCGCTGGATGCCTTCACGCGTGAACACCTGGACGTCGATCACGGTACCGCTCATGCCCGACGGCACGCGCAGCGACGTGTCCTTCACGTCCGAAGCCTTCTCGCCGAAGATCGCGCGCAGCAGCTTCTCTTCCGGCGTCAGCTGGGTCTCGCCCTTCGGCGTGACCTTGCCGACCAGCACGTCACCTGCCTCGACTTCCGCACCGATGTACACGATGCCCGATTCGTCGAGACGGCCGAGCTGGACTTCCGCCAGGTTCGAGATGTCGCGCGTGATTTCTTCCGGCCCGAGCTTCGTGTCGCGTGCGACGACGTTCAGCTCTTCGATGTGGATCGACGTGTAGCGATCGTCCGCAACGACCTTCTCCGAGATCAGGATCGAATCCTCGAAGTTGTAGCCGTTCCACGGCATGAACGCGATCAGCATGTTCTGGCCGAGCGCGAGCTCACCCAGGTCCGTCGAGGCGCCGTCGGCCAGCACGTCGCCGCGCGAGACCTTGTCGCCCATCTTCACGATCGGACGCTGGTTGATGTTCGTGTTCTGGTTCGAACGCGTGTACTTGATCAGGTTGTAGATGTCGACACCGACTTCACCTGCGACTGCTTCGTCGTCGTTCACGCGAATCACGATACGGCCAGCGTCGACATAGTCGACGACGCCGCCGCGGAACGCCTGAACCGTCGTACCCGAGTCGACCGCACAGGTGCGCTCGATGCCCGTACCGACGACCGGCTTTTCCGGACGCAGACACGGCACGGCCTGACGCTGCATGTTCGAACCCATCAGTGCACGGTTCGCGTCATCGTGCTCAAGGAACGGAATCAGCGAAGCTGCCACCGACACGATCTGCGACGGCGCGACGTCCATGTACTGGATACGGTCCGGCGTGACCATCATCGTTTCGCCGGCTTCACGCGACGACACGAGTTCGTCGATCAGCTGGCCGTTCTCGTCGATCGCGGCGTTTGCCTGGGCGATCATGTAGCGGCCTTCTTCGATCGCCGACAGGTAGTCGATCTGGTCGGTCACCTTGCTGTCCACGACCTTGCGGTACGGCGTCTCGAGGAAGCCGTACTCGTTCAGGTGCGCATACAGTGCGAGCGAGTTGATCAGACCGATGTTCGGACCTTCCGGCGTTTCGATCGGGCACACGCGGCCATAGTGGGTCGGGTGCACGTCGCGAACTTCAAAGCCTGCGCGCTCGCGCGTCAGACCGCCCGGGCCCAGTGCGGAAACACGGCGCTTGTGCGTGATTTCCGACAGCGGGTTGGTCTGGTCCATGAACTGCGACAGCTGCGACGAACCGAAGAACTCGCGGATCGCCGACGAAATCGGCTTCGAGTTGATCAGGTCGTGCGGCATCAGGTTTTCGCTTTCGGCCTGGCCGAGGCGTTCCTTGACCGCGCGCTCGACACGCACGAGACCCGCGCGGAACTGGTTTTCCGCCAGTTCGCCGACGCAACGCACACGACGGTTGCCGAGGTGGTCGATGTCGTCCACTTCGCCCTTGCCGTTGCGCAGCTCGACGAGGATCTTGATCGTCGCGAGGATGTCGTCGTCCTGCAGCGTCATCGGGCCGGTGATCTCGTCACGGCTGACGCGGCGGTTGAACTTCATACGGCCGACCTTCGACAGGTCGTACGCTTCTTCGCTGTAGAACAGACGGTTGAACAGCGCCTCGACCGCTTCTTCGGTCGGCGGCTCGCCCGGACGCATCATGCGGTAGATCGCGATGCGCGCGGCCGTACGATCCGTCGTTTCGTCGACACGCAGCGTCGACGAGATGTACGGACCCTGGTCCAGGTCGTTCGTGTAGAGCGTCTGGATGTCCTTGATGCCCGCTTCGCGCAGCTTCTCGAGCACGCTTTCCGTGACTTCGTCGTTCGCGCTCGCGATCACTTCGCCGGTATCGCCGTCGACGACGTTCTTCGCCAGCACGCGGCCGAGCAGATAGTCTTCCGGCACCGAGATGAACTTGGTCTTCGCGGCTTCGAGGTCGCGAATGTGCTTCGCGTTGATCCGCTTGTCCTTCTGGACGATGACCTTGCCATCACGATCCGTGATGTCGAAACGCGCGACTTCGCCACGCAGGCGCTCGGGCACGAACTCGAGTTGCGCGCCTTCGCCCATCAGCGTGAAGTTGTCGAACACGAAGAAGTTCGCGAGGATCTGTTCCGGCGTGAGGCCGATGGCCTTCAGCAGGATCGTGACCGGCATCTTGCGGCGACGGTCGACGCGGAAGTACAGGATGTCCTTCGGATCGAATTCGAAGTCGAGCCACGAGCCGCGGTACGGAATGATCCGTGCCGAGAACAGCAGCTTGCCCGAGCTGTGCGTCTTGCCCTTGTCGTGTTCGAAGAACACGCCCGGCGAACGGTGCAGCTGCGAGACGATGACACGCTCGGTGCCGTTGATGACGAACGAGCCCGTCGGCGTCATGAGCGGAATTTCGCCCATGTACACTTCCTGCTCTTTCACTTCCTTGACGACCGGCTTGTTCGGCGATTCCTTGTCGAGGATGACAAGGCGGACCTTCGCGCGCAGCGCGGAGCAGTACGTCAGGCCGCGCTGCTGGCATTCCTTGATGTTGAATGCCGGCGCGGACAACGCATAGCTCACGAACTCGAGACGTGCGAAACCGTTGTGCGAAACAATGGGAAACACCGATGTGAACGCGGCCTGCAAACCTTCAGGCTTGCGTTGCGTGGCCGGCACATCGGCTTGCAGAAACGTGCTGAATGATTCAAGCTGGGTAGCCAGCAGGAAAGGAACTTGGTGAACGATGGGGCGCTTCGCGAAACTCTTGCGAATGCGCTTCTTCTCGGTGAAGGAATATTGCATACGATCTCCGAATCACGGCGGGTGCTATCGAGGCGGAATACCTGGACGTTTCAAACCCGAGTGTTCACCGACTGAGACCCGATGGCCGTCCGACGGCTTGAACGAGCCGAGAAGCTTGGTGGTTGGCCGCTACCAACCGCTGGCTGACGGCAGCGGATGCCTGTGTTGCCCGCTACCCGACCAAACTTGCCTTCTGCAGTCGCTTCAGAAGACAAAGAGAACCGCCATTCGTGATCAATGACAACGATCAGGCGGTTTTCTTTGGCTTCTGGGGCCGATTATTCGGGCTCCCGAATGAGTGCCAGAATAACGTCCCCACAAAGCACAAAAAGGCCGGCGGTGAAAATACCGCCAGCCTTCGCACAGCGCGTCGAAACTTACTTGACTTCGACCTTCGCGCCTGCTTCTTCCAGCTTCTTCTTGGCTTCTTCAGCAGCAGCCTTGTCGACGCCTTCCTTGACAGCCTTCGGTGCGCCGTCAACGACGTCCTTCGCTTCCTTCAGGCCCAGGCCCGTCAGTTCGCGAACTGCCTTGATGACTGCAACCTTGTTGCTGCCTGCTTCAGCCAGAACGACCGTGAATTCGGTCTTCTCTTCTGCTGCAGCAGCTGCGCCGCCGCCTGCCGGGCCAGCGACTGCCACTGCAGCTGCCGACACGCCAAACTTCTCTTCGAATGCCTTGACCAGTTCGTTCAGTTCCAGAACGGTCATCCCTTCGACTGCTGCCAGGATGTCTTCTTTTGCGATTGCCATTTGAAATACTCCTAAATTGAATTCGGATACAGCCAGCGATCAATGACGCTGATGCACGCTCGATTACGCAGCTTCCGCTTGCTTCTTCTCGGCCAGCGCGGCCAGAGCGCGCGCGAAGCCCGAAACAGGCGATTGCATAACGAACAGCAGCTTCGAGAGCAGTTCTTCGCGGCTCGGGATGCTTGCCAGCGCTTGCACGCCAGCCTTGTCCATCACCTTGCCATCGAACGAACCAGCCTTGATGACCAACTTGTCATTGCTCTTGCTGAAGTCGTTGACGACCTTAGCAGCAGCAATTGCATCTTCCGAGATGCCGTAGATCAACGGGCCAGTCATCTGCTCTGCCAGCGGAGCAAACGGGGTACCTTCAACAGCGCGACGCGCCAGCGTGTTCTTCAACACGCGCAGGTAAACCTGTTGCTCACGCGCTTTCGCGCGCAGCTTGGTCAGATCGCCAACCGCAATTCCACGATACTCAGCCAGCACAACGGTCTGGGCCTTCGCGACTTGCGCGGAAACCTCAGCGACGACGGCTTGCTTGTCTTCTCTATTAAGCGGCACGGTTAGCCTCCAGAAACGATACGTTCGGCGCGGCCGGCATGGCCGAAACCTCACGTACCTCGTTCAACAACGGCGTCCGACCTCGTTAGGAGTATTTCCACCTCACGCCGGGAATCGCTTCACGGCCTGCGGCTTCACCACTGCAAAACTTTTTCGGGTTCGCCATCTGCGTTGGCTTGAATTAAGGGATCACCTGACTGCTGCGCCCCACCAACGGTCTTTGATAACCGGTTGCCCGCCCTACCGCACGAACAACCGCCCAAAGCCCATGTAGGCCGCTTCGCGAACGAAGCGGCCCGAATACTTGCTTACTGTGCTGCCAGCGTAGCCTGGTCGACACGCACGCCGACGCCCATCGTGCTCGACAGTGCGATCTTGCGCAGGTAGACGCCCTTGCTCGTTGCCGGCTTTGCCTTCTGCAGCGCTTCGATCAGCGCCGACAGGTTCGAACGCAGTGCGGTCGGTTCGAACGATGCACGGCCGATGGTCGCGTGGATGATACCGGCCTTGTCGACACGGAATTGCACCTGACCAGCCTTCGCGTTCTTGACGGCGGTTGCGACGTCCGGCGTGACCGTACCGACCTTCGGGTTCGGCATCAGGCCGCGCGGGCCGAGGATCTGACCGAGCGTACCGACGATACGCATCGTGTCCGGCGAAGCGATCACGATGTCGAAGTCCATCTGGCCAGCCTTGATCTGCTCTGCCAGGTCTTCCATACCGACGATTTCCGCGCCTGCTGCACGTGCTTGTTCAGCCTTCTCGCCTTGCGCGAACACAGCAACGCGAACCGACTTGCCCGTACCTGCCGGCAGAACGACCGAACCACGAACGACTTGATCCGACTTCTTCGCATCGATGCCGAGCTGGACTGCGACGTCGATCGACTCGTCGAACTTCGCGCTCGCGCATTCCTTCACGAGGCTCAGTGCGTCTTCGATCGCGTACAGCTTCTGACGATCAACCTTGGCAGCAAATGCCTGACGGCGCTTGGAGATCTTAGCCATTTACACGCCCTCCACAGTGATGCCCATCGAGCGTGCGCTACCAGCGATGGTGCGAACGGCTGCGTCCAGATCAGCTGCCGTAAGGTCCGGCATCTTGGTCTTCGCGATTTCTTCAGCTTGAGCGCGCGTGATCGAACCGACCTTGTCGGTGTGCGGCTTGCTCGAGCCCTTGTCCACCTTCGCCGCCTTCTTGATCAGGACGGTCGCCGGCGGCGTCTTCATCACGAACGTGAAGCTCTTGTCAGCGAATGCCGTGATGACCACCGGCACCGGCAGACCCGGCTCCATGCCTTGAGTCTGCGCGTTGAACGCCTTGCAGAACTCCATGATGTTCAGGCCGCGCTGGCCCAGTGCCGGACCGACCGGCGGCGACGGGTTGGCTTTACCTGCAGGGATCTGCAGCTTGATAAAGCCGATAATCTTCTTTGCCATTTGTGAACCTCATTGGAACGCCGGAGAAGGCGTTCGGTGAGTAATAACGCGCTTTCGCCGCTGGCTACTGACGCTCCTCAACGACCATGACGCGGGCCGTAAGCGCGAAGGTGGGCAGCCGAGGCTGCCCACCGAATCGGGATCAAACTTTTTCGACCTGGCCGAATTCGAGTTCGACCGGGGTGGATCGGCCAAAAATGGTGACCGACACACGCACGCGAGATTTTTCGTAGTTGACTTCTTCGACGGTGCCATTGAAGTCCGTGAACGGGCCTTCCTTGACACGCACCATCTCGCCGACTTCGAACAGGGTCTTCGGGCGCGGCTTCTCAACGCCTTCCTGCATCTGCGACATGATCTTTTCGACTTCCTTCGGGGAAATCGGGGTCGGGCGGTTACGCGCACCGCCGACGAAACCGGTGACCTTCGCGGTGTTCTTCACGAGGTGCCACGTTTCGTCCGTCATTTCCATTTCCACCAGCACGTAGCCGGGGAAGAAACGACGCTCGGTCACAGCCTTGTGGCCGCCTTTGACTTCGACCACTTCTTCGGTCGGAACCAGGATCTGACCGAATTTGTCCTGCATGCCAGCACGTTCGATGCGCTCTTGAAGCGCGCGTTGCACGCTCTTCTCCATACCGGAGTAGGCGTGCACGACGTACCAACGCTTTCCGCTCGGGGATGCCGGAGTATCGCTCATATCATTTCCAACCCAGAATCGCCGAGAAAATCACCCATTCGATCGATTTGTCACTCAACCAGAGGAAAATCGCCATCACGAGCACGAAACCGAACACGACGAGTGTGGTTTGCGTTGCTTCCTTGCGGGTGGGCCAAACGACCTTCCGGACTTCCTTGTACGAATCCTTGGCAAAGGCGATGAGGCTCTTGCCAGGTGCGGACATCAGCCCGACGGCCACGCCGGCGATGATACCTACCGCCAACGCGGCACCGCGGACATACCACTGCTGATTGGCCAGCCAGAAGAAGCCCACGAATCCGGCCAAGACCAACAATACGCCCAGGGCCAGCATCAGCTTATCGCCGGAGGTATTTACAGTTTCGACGGATGGATTCGCCATAACACCTTAAAACAAATGCCACGTAGGACACGTGGCTATTTTTTGGCAGGGGCAGAGGGAATCGAACCCCCAACCTTCGGTTTTGGAGACCGACGCTCTGCCAGTTGAGCTATACCCCTAAACCATGTTGGGGCTGGCTGTTGCCAGCCCCAAAACTGTCGATCAACGAATAACTGGCTTACTCGATGATCTTGGCGACGACGCCGGCGCCGACCGTACGGCCGCCTTCGCGGATTGCGAAGCGCAGACCTTCTTCCATCGCGATCGGTGCAATCAGCTTCACCGTGATCGACACGTTGTCGCCCGGCATCACCATTTCCTTGTCCTTCGGCAGCTCGATCGAGCCCGTCACGTCCGTCGTACGGAAGTAGAACTGCGGACGGTAGTTGTTGAAGAACGGCGTGTGACGGCCGCCTTCGTCCTTGCTCAGCACGTACACTTCAGCCGTGAAGTGCGTGTGCGGCGTGATCGAACCCGGCTTCGCCAGAACCTGGCCACGCTCCACGTCTTCACGCTTCGTGCCGCGCAGCAGGATACCAACGTTGTCGCCTGCTTGACCTTGGTCCAGCAGCTTGCGGAACATTTCAACGCCCGTGCAGGTCGTCTTCACCGTCGGCTTGATACCGACGATTTCGATTTCTTCGCCGACCTTCACGATGCCGCGCTCAACGCGACCCGTCACAACCGTACCACGGCCCGAGATCGAGAACACATCTTCCACCGGCATCAGGAACGCGCCGTCAACTGCACGCTCCGGCGTCGGGATGTACGTGTCCAGCGCGTCGGCCAGGCTCATGATCGCCACTTCGCCCAGCTCGCCCGTGTCGCCTTCCAGCGCCAGCTTCGCCGAACCCTTCACGATCGGCGTGTCGTCGCCCGGGAAGTCGTACTTCGACAGGAGTTCGCGAACTTCCATCTCGACCAGCTCGAGCAGTTCAGCGTCGTCCACCATGTCGCACTTGTTCAGGAACACGATGATGTACGGAACGCCAACCTGACGCGCCAGCAGGATGTGCTCACGCGTTTGCGGCATCGGGCCGTCTGCTGCCGAGCAAACCAGGATCGCGCCGTCCATCTGCGCTGCGCCCGTGATCATGTTCTTCACATAGTCAGCGTGGCCCGGGCAGTCGACGTGTGCGTAGTGGCGGTTAGCCGTTTCGTACTCGACGTGCGCGGTGTTGATCGTGATGCCGCGTGCCTTTTCTTCCGGTGCCGCGTCGATCTGGTCGTATGCCTTCGCTTCGCCGCCGAACTTCTTCGTCAGAACCGTCGTGATCGCTGCCGTCAGCGTCGTCTTGCCGTGGTCAACGTGACCAATCGTACCAACGTTCACGTGCGGCTTGGTCCGCTCAAATTTACCCTTGGCCATTTTCGACTCCCAGAAGGAATTTCACAGGTTGCGCCGCGCGCAAACAAGACACTGACTTTTTACTGCTGGTGCCCATGGGCAGGATCGAACTGCCGACCTCTCCCTTACCAAGGGAGTGCTCTACCACTGAGCCACATGGGCGCTTTACGCTTCAACTTCGCGGTCTGGAGCGGGTGAAGGGAATCGAACCCTCGTCGTAAGCTTGGAAGGCTTCTGCTCTACCATTGAGCTACACCCGCACGGGCCACAAACGATTCCTTACCGCTCACTGCGCTGATAATCTTGGTGGAGGAGGTTGGATTCGAACCAACGTAGGCGTAAGCCAACAGATTTACAGTCTGCCCCCTTTAGCCACTCGGGCACCCCTCCGTAGAGAACTGACGATTATGGGGGTGCATCGCACTTCTGTCAAGCGGATCCGGAAGATTATTTTCACTCTCTCCCCGACACTTGCTTGACCACCGATCTCCCGTCCTTGCCCGGCTAAGGCAAGCATGGGTGCTACTGATCAGTGCCACATCTTCGTCAGACTCCGCCCTCAACGTCGATCTGCATCTACGCTGAAAACGAAAGACCGCCATCATACGACCTCTTACGCACTCTGCCAAGCGGGTAAACGAAAAATTTCCGCAAATTTCGTGCCGGGCGGATTCATTGATCCATCCCCGATATTTTGGGGGATGTCGCTTCCAATCTCGCGGGTTGTCAGGCCGGACCTGCAGGCGATATACACGACAAGGCTTTCGGGCGTTTTCCAGCAACGTCATCGAGTCCTCCGGCCACGGCTGCCGGCGCGAAGTCGTAGGCGCGGTACCGGCCTTTGCCGACTTCAACGACCGGTGCGATACCATCGCGGGTCAACTGCCCGCCTACCGCAGCGAATCCTCGGCATACGCACGACATCCCGCATGCCCCAACGATGCCGCCTCGTGCAGCTGAACGCGAGTACCTGCGTAGGATTCGACGCCGGCGCGTTCTCCGCTCCGCATCCAAGCGACGACGCCGCAAAGCTGGCGTGCGAGATCCAGCCTTCGACATCGACCGATCGCTGCCTGGCGTTGGTCGTGCTAACCCGAGATCAAGGCCGGAACACGACCCGCCGGTTTCCGCCGGGCGATGGCTCCGCGCTCCGGGATCCGAGTACCGCATGCACGGTGCGATCGACCGGCATCGACGCCAGCGACAAGCACTTCGCGTTAATCGGCGAAGGGCGAGACTGCTTTGGCGGCACGGCCTATTCGCTCATCGAAGAAATCTATGTGTTGCGAGACGGGCAGCCCGTGCTCGTCAAAAGGAGCAGCGCGGATTTCTGATGCTATCGGGTCGACGAACTCGCGGACGCAGGTTCGCGCTACGCAGCGCTCCTTCCCATCCGGTGGGTTACACGCGTCGTTTCTTCGCTCAAGTCGACTTGAGCGAAGATGCAACGAATTGAGTCACAAACAGCCCTGGATGGCTACACAATGCCATTCACGGCACGATTCGACTTCGCACGCTCGACGGGGAACAGTCACTCAGCGCGCGCAGCGAGTACGCACCAAACGTCCGATAGAGGCGACCCGTTGCCCGGTATGCTGACGGCTCGTGTGGTGACGGAGGCCGTGAAACATGCTCGATAGGCACGAAATTGCAACAGTGACTTTTGGCCGAGGATGAGCTCGATACGCCGATGAACGACGCCCGATAATCGGCAATCGAGGAGTTGGCGATGCCACACAGGGCCTAAGCCCGCGACGCTCAAATCTGCCCCGAGAGGTAGTCAGGTACGCGAGATGAAGTCGTTACTCAACTTGGCGGCCGTCGTCGTGAGCAGCAGGGGGATGGATGTTTGAATATAGGTTTCAGCCAGCGCCAGCTACCAGTGCGGGGCCAGCTCGATCGGATTGATCCGTAGCGCTGCGCTGCGAGTTGCTCGAGAACGGCAGGTGCCTGAATCGACGCATGCGGCGCCTGGATATGGCCAGGCCGCCCACTCCGCTCCCCCATGCATTTCCGCCACCCAAATGCAAAAACCCCCGCCTTGTCGGGCGGGGGTTTCTGGCTTAGGGAGCCTGACGATTACCTACTTTCACACGGGAATCCGCACTATCATCGGCGTAGAGTCGTTTCACGGTCCTGTTCGGGATGGGAAGGGGTGGGACCGACTCGCTATGG